>CBKYSX010000364.1:0-4955 GCA_966690745.1 uncultured Ardenticatenales bacterium | reverse complement strand
CAACGATTAATGGTTGTAATGAATGTCACGGCATGGATTTGGCGGGAACTCGCTTTTTAGAGGACCCGGCATTCGGTTATTTGCCTGCGCCCAATTTAACGCTGGGGGGTGTCGGCGCGACTTATAGCGATACCGATTATGCCAACGCGATCCGGCTGGGGGTACGCCCCGATGGGACGAGCCTGCTGATTATGCCTTCGGAGCATTATTATTATCTGAACGATCCTGACACTGCCGCGATTATCGCCTATCTCAAATCGGTGCCGCCCGTTACGAACGATTTGGGTACGCCCAGCCCCGGTCCGATTTTGCGGATGTTGCTGGCAACGGGGCAATTCCCTTTGCAGGCAGAAGTGGTAGCGCAACGGGTGAATGATGCTCCCCGCCCTGCACAGGTGCCTGTTGGTGCAACGGTGGAACATGGCGGCTACATGGCGAATCAATGTATCGGTTGTCATGGATTGGATTTGAAGGGCGGCGTGGCACAGGGCGATGGCGGCACGGAAATTCCCACCCCGGATATTACGAGTGCGGGGGCGATGGCACGGTATACGCAGGAAGAATTTATTAATGCCATGCGAACCGGCGTTCGCCCCGATGGAAGCCAAATCAGCCCCGCGATGCCCTGGCAGGCATTCGGGCAAGCCACAGATGAAGATCTGATTGCCTTCTATCTCTATTTAAGTCAGTTGCCCCCCGAAGGACGCACCGCGCCCGGACAGTAAATTGGTCTACCGGAAGCGCAGTGTGGCACACACTGCGCTTCCGGTATTTCCCGTCAGCCGTACCAAAGTATCGCTTGCAATTTTTGGCAGTTTAGGGTATATTTAGAATCAGTTTACGTTCTGCTTACTTAGAAAGGAGGCAATCGGATGAACAAATTGTCGTATCTTTGCCTCATGGGGGTCGTGGTTCTGGTGATGACCATCGGCATAACCACCCCTGCCGTTGCCGCGCCGCAAGAATTGGATTTCTTGTTGACGCAAGGTGCACCGGATGCTCATAATGCAGTGGCGTTGGCTCGCCTCGCCGTGATTGGCGATGATAGTTTTATGCGCGGGGCATCGTTGGCGTTAATTGTGGCAACGCTGGGCATTGTCATCGCCTTGCGCCGAAAATAGATTACCCTCATCCTCCAACATCCCGACAGCCCTGTTCTTGTGAACAGGGCTGTTTTATTTTGCATAGGGAAACGTCACCATTTTTACAGAGCAAATGGCTGTATCTAGGGTTAAAACCCTGTACAATGAGACGGATTGTTTTTCCCGAAATGCACAGGTCGGGGTATAGTCGGCATCGTTTTATTTCCCTTTAACCCGAAGGAGCGTTATGCGTTCGTTACGTATATGGACAATGGCTTTAATGGTTGCCGTGATGACAACGGCGATGCTTGTTGTAACCCCCATAACCCACGCCGAACCGCAAGGTTTTGATTTTTTGGTGACCCGATTGGATGACCCCACCCCCGATGGTTGTAATGTTGGGGATTGCTCTTTGCGCGAAGCCATTCTTGCCGCCAACACCACCGCCGGCTCGAATGCGATTTCGATTACGATTCCCGGCACGATTGAACTGTCGCTGACAGGCGCGGACGAAGAAGTAGGCGCGACTGGCGATTTGGATATTACCGAGAACCTTTACATCACCGGGCAGGGTCCCGAAGTGACGATAGTAGATGCGAACGGATTGGATCGCGTCTTTGATTTCCGCCCTGTGCCCCCCGTTTATGCCCCGCAAGGGTTTTCCAATTTACTTGCAGAGATGACGGTTAGCGGCGGAAGCGTGGTTGCCGATACGGATGCCGCCGGTGGCGGCGTTCGGGTGGGTCCCGCTCAAAACGTTGGATTGGTGAATGTAGTCGTGCGTGACAACGATGCCGCCGGCGGAACGTTCGGGTTGGGTGGCGGCATTGCCAACAACGGCGGGAGTGTCTTTCTGGATAAGGTCGCGGTAGTCAATAATAGCTCCGAGAATGCCGGGGGCATCGGGAATCTGGATGGCAGTATAACCATCATACGCTCTACGATTAGTGGCAATACGACGATTGGCGCGGTGGGGGGGATATTGAACCTTGCCAATACTGATGGCATCACCGCCACGGTTGCGATCAGTGATAGCACGATTGCCTATAACGTAGAAGAGACCCCATCGGGGTCGGGTGCAGGGTTGGACAGCACCGCTTTTGTGGGTGCGGCGGTGATGACCGTTTATAACACCATTGTTGCCAACAATGTGGGCGATACTCAGTGTTATGTCGGGGGGGATGGTGTGGGGTTGCTTCTGTCAAGCGGGTATAACCTTGATACCGATAGCAGTTGTAATTTCACCGCCGCCACCGACCTGCAAAGCACCGACCCCTTGCTGGGTGCATTAGTGCAAGCCGATGGCTCCTATTACCATAACTTGAGCAACGGTAGCCCCGCGCTGGATAGTGGCTCCTCTTTTTCGAGCACCGACCAACGCGGCGCAACCCGCCCGGTAGACCTTGCCGGTATCCCCAATACCGACGACGGCTCGGACCGCGGCGCGATTGAAATGGCGGCGGAACCTCCGACGGCGGTTGCCCTTTCCCATCTGTCGGTGGTGAGCAATGACCCCTTCATGGTGAATGCGATTGCCGCCCTTGCGGTGGCATTAGTGGGGCTTGTCATCGCCCTGCGCCGCAAATAACTTGACCTTCCTAAAACGGAGTTTCTGCCCTTTTATCTATCGAACCCTCCGTTTTTTTCTTAATTCGGTAACAAAAAAGCCCTGCCATTCAGGCAGGGCTTTTTGCTAGGCTACCCACATCACCCGTTCACCCACCTTTACCCATCCTTCTCCATCCCTTGCCAATACCACAATTGCTCCTGCGCCACATTCTGCGCCGCACCAGATTTCGGTGTAGGCAACTGCCTGGGTCAAATCTCCATTGAAGCCAATCCGCGCCACTTCGGTATATCCCCCCGATTCGGGGTATTCGTTATAAAATGCTTCCCATCGGGCTTCGACTGTGCCGCCCTCATTTTGGAAGAAACGCATCACCTCTTCCTGTGATACAAGGGTAAACGGACGTTCCAATACGACCAGCGGGGTGAGGTCGGAAGGGGTGGCATTCTGGGCGGCGAAATCTGTCCATGCCTCCGCGCTGATGGTGGGAACCTCTTCCTGCACAAGTGCCAGGGTTTGGTCCGATTCTGCGGTGGTCGCGAAAAAATGGGCGATGTTCACGCTGTCGCGCCGGAGTAACAAGTGAGGTCCGCCCGAATAGCCCAAATTTTCATCCAGCAGGGCGCGAAAAACCGCCTGCTCCGCCGCCACCCGCGCTGACCCATCGGAGGCGGGCAACGGGGTGGGTGTGGCGGGCGGCGTTTCGACCCCGGAAGTACAGCCGACCAGTAGTATAACCCATAGAATCAGGCTGAATCCTTTACGCATTGTAGACTCTGCTTTCACCTTATTCGCTTTCAGACGATGATAAGTATATCAAATGCAATCACTTGCCATTGACCATCCCGTTTTTCCAATAGAAAAACCGTGGCTTCGCCGCATTTTCCCCAACAGTGGGTTTCCACATAGACCAATGCCTGATTTTGTTCCGGGTTGAGTCCTATTCGTGACACTGAATACATACCAAAGGAACCCGGATACTTTTCCCAGAAACCTTCCCACGCCTCAATAAGGGGTGAATCGGGTACGTCGTCGGGGTCTATAATGATGTGGGTAGCCTCTGTCGGCAGAGTGTCCGTCAAAATCCCCGGTGCGGAACGAAGCCGGTAGAAGTCGTTCCAAGTCTCCTGTTGCAGAGTAGGCAACCATTGGGTTAAGCGGTTAAATTGCTCATTGGGAGAAAGTATAGGATTCGAGGTTGAGAACGTAAACATGTTCTCGGGAAACACGGCGGGTTCCTGTAGTAGTGCTACCACCCGATCCCGAAAATGGGAATGTTCTAACAGAACCGCGTAAATATCCCGTTCCGTTGCTTCGTGCGTTTGTGCGATAGCTGTTCGTGTAGCAGGCAATGGTGTGGCGGTTGGTGCGGGGGTAAAGGTAGCGGAGGGAGTCGGCGTAGCGGTTTCGACCCCAGACGTACAACCGAAGAGCATTATGAACCAGACGATTACGATGAATGTTTTAGCCATGCGTTGCTCCTTTAACTACGATATCCAATTCATTTGTTCCTTCACCATAACCCAAATTCCATTGCGTTTTTCCAGCAAATATAACACGCCAATACCACATCGCCCGCGGCAATCTTCGTCCACCAGAATCAAAGCCTGTGTGCCGTTTCTGTTGAATCCTGCTCTTGAAAGGGTAAGGATTCCACATTTGCGCGAAGGGAATGTCATATACGTCTCTAGTGTAATCCTCCAATCACTCACCAATCTCGCATTCTGTATTACGTCATCGGGCAACGGATAGCTGTCCACATTATGAATCACAAAATCTTGCCAGAGTGTGTTGTCCAACGTTCCCCAATCTTCTTCAAGCCAAGCCCTTGTCTGGTAAAGATTCGGGTCATAGTGCTCATTCCTATTATTTCTGCGGGTCACATAGGCATACGTTTCATCACGAATCCTCCCAATCGGGGTTGTTAAGCCGCAATGCGCCTGCATTGCGGCACGAATCACACTGCGTTCGGTTTCCCAACGTGCGGCTTCTTGAATCATTTCCAGAGGATTCGTCGGCGACAGGAGTGATTGCGTCAATGTTGGTGGGGAATGGTGAAAGAACGGAAGAACGTTTATCGGAGGTAAAAACGCGCCGACGACATAGGTTCCCACACCTCTGGGGTTAAAGAGCCAGAAAACCGGGAGATAAAGCAGAAGGGCGATTCCTGCTAGTACTTTAACCGGGCGTGGCATGACTAAGTACTTTCCTAAGAAACCCATAACTCGGTCTCCGCAATCACCACCCACTCGCCTTCTCGAAACTCAAGTATATGGATGTGACCACTGCCGCAGAGTGCCCCGCAC
>CBKYSX010000363.1:0-4957 GCA_966690745.1 uncultured Ardenticatenales bacterium | reverse complement strand
GGTCACGTGCCCGGCATGAATCCAGAGCACTACCGCAACGGCAATCCCGCCCACGGATACCGCCGTCCCGCCGACTGAAACCAACACGCCCGCCCCCACCAACACCACCCCGCCCACCAGCACCGAAGCGGTGACAGTCCGCGGGGTTTGTGCCCGCCCGTCCGATGATTACAGCCGGGTGACGATGGCGCGGCACACCATTAACCGTCGCACCTATGAGATGTTGGAAAATGCTCAATCGCTCTACAACGGGCGTGGCTCCATGTTCCTGCTGATTCAAGGCTCGTTTACCACCAGCACTCAGGCGAGCTTCGGAACCCATGCCGGAGGGGGCGCGGTGGATATTTGGACGGTGGACCCTTCCAATACCTCGGTGTTGTTAGAAGATATTGACGGGATGGTACTGGCGTTGCGTCAGGCGGGCTTTGCGGCATGGTATCGCCCCGCCAATATGCTCTATCAGGGCATGTCGCACCACATTCACGCCATTGCCATCGGCGATGCCGAATTGTCGCCCGATGCCGAAGCGCAACTGATGGGGGACGAAGGTTATTTCCGGGGACGTGCCGGGTTGCCGCAGGAAGAATTTCGCCTGCCCGACCCCCACGATGGTCCGATTCTCTGTGATTGGATGGTGGAGGCAGGGTATTCGCTGTTGCCCTATGGCGAATACGATGGGGTGGAATCCAATACTCAGGCGGCAACAACGCTGGCGGAATGTCAGGCTCCGGTTGAGGATTACAGCCGCATTACCTTAGATGGTCATACGATCAACCAACGCACCTATCTCATGCTTTTGTATGCCGATGACCTGTATGACGGACCCGGCAATCTGCTCTGGATTACGCAGGGGGGCTACAGCGATGCAGTGGAGGCGAGTTTCGGCACTCATGCCGGGGGCGGCGCGGTAGATATATCGGTACGGAACCCCAACTCGTATGAGTTTATGGAAGCCGAAGCGATGAGCATGGTCACGGCTCTGCGGAAGGCGGGTTTCGCGGCGTGGTATCGTTCCCCCGACGAAGGGTTTACGCCCCATATTCACGCCATCGCCATCGGGGATGCCGAACTCTCCGATGCGGCGCGGGAACAACTCTACGGGCGATACGGCTATTTTAACGGAGGCAACGCCCTACCCCCCGAACGTGCCGGAGCCGATAAACATGGCGGACCGATTGTTTGTGAATGGATGGGGTAAGGTCGCTGTACTGGCAAACAAGAGTGAAGTAGGCGGGAACGACAACCCACCCCCCTTCCCCCCTCCCAAGAGGGGGCTTTTCTGCACAATCCTCTTTGGTCAATACATAAGCTTATAGAGAGGATAAAATTCAGCCGTAAAGCCGTGAGCTTACCGGTAGCCCCCGGTGGAGCAACGCGGAACCGGGGGTGGGCATTATTTTTTTAATTACCCATCGCCAGATGCGATAGGGCGTGAAAGTGGGGGTGCATTGCCCCGAACAGGGCGCGATAAATAGAGTAGTACGCTTCGTAGCGGTCTGTATGAGCAGAGTCAGGTGTGGTTACATCTTTCACCGCCACACATTGCCTGACAGCATCCCCAACATCAGCAAACAGCCCTGCGCCCACCCCTGCCAGCAATGCCGCCCCGTATGCCGGTCCCTCTTCCACCGTGAGCGTGGCAATCTCCATTCCGTAAATATCTGCCTGTAATTGTTGCCACAACGAACTGCGCCCGCCCCCGCCGGTGGTGCGAACCTCTTCAAGCGGTACCCCCAACGTCTTCATCAATTCCAATCCATCCCGTAGCGAAAAAATAACCCCTTCCAACACCGCCCGCGCCATGTGGGCAAGGGTGTGCCGTGTGGTCAGCCCGACAAACGTCCCCCGCGCCAACGGGTCCAAATGGGGCGTACGTTCGCCGCTTAAATAGGGCAAAAAGAGCAACCCTTCCGCGCCTATTGGAGCCTCGCGGGCAAGGGTAATCAGGGTATCGTAGGTCAGATCAGGATACATCTGACGGAGCAAGTTGCGGAACCATTGGAAGGAGCCGCCCGCCGATAGCGTTACCGCCATCAAGTGGTATTGATTCGGCACCGCATGGCAGAAGGTATGAAGCCGCCCCTGCGGATCAATTGCAATCGTATCTGTGTGGGCGAACAACACGCCGCTCGTCCCAATACTACTGCTAATCACCCCGCTTCGGACAATCCCCGTTCCTACCGCCGCCGCCGCATTGTCCCCGCCCCCGGCAATCACCGGAGTCCCGGTGGGCAAGCCCAACATCGCCGCCACATCGGGCAGAAGTCCCCCCGTCACCTCCGGTCCTTCCATCACGCGCGGCAACCATTCATGCGGAATCTCCAACGCTGTTAAAAGCGTGTCGCTCCAATCGCGGCTACGAAGGTCTAATAACAGCGTCCCCGCCGCATCGGAGGCATCGGTGGCGGCAACCCCTGTCAGCAAAAAGCGAATGTAATCTTTGGGCAACAATACCTGTGCCACCCGCGCAAAATGATCGGGTTCGTGGTTGCGTAGCCAGAGGATTTTGGGAGCCTGAAAGCCTGTCAATGCCGGGTTGCCCGTAATCTCAATCAGGGTGGACGCGCCGACCCGTGCCGTAATTTCATCACATTCGGCGGCGGTACGCTGGTCATTCCACAACAATGCAGGGCGAATGACGCGCTTTTCCGCATCCAGAAAGACCGCACCGTGCATTTGCCCGGTCAGCCCGACCCCCGCCACGGACGCTCCCTCAATCCCTGCCTCCTGTAGCACGGCTTGAATCGCACGACACGCGCCGCGCCACCAATCCTCGGGTTGTTGTTCACTCCATAGGGGTTTGGGGGTCGAAAGGGGATAGTCGGCAGTGGCAGTCGCTACCAACCGTCCCTTTGTATCGCACACCAGCGCCTTCGCCCCCGATGTTCCGATGTCCACCCCTAACAAATAACGCATAACAACCACTTTCGTTGGATTGATGATGGGCTAAACCCGGCAAAAAGCTTTCACATCGGGAATTGTTCCCTGTCCTGCATGAAATCTAAGAAAATAATATCGTAACGCACCGGGTTCCCTGCCCTAGAAGGGCAGGGCTATTAAATACGGAGCTCCCCCTGCCAAGTACGCTCGTTTCACAGACTCCCGTATTTTGTTGCCCCGTCCTTTAGGTCGGGGTAGGTACGCGGTTATTTTCTTGATTTCCGTTAGGTTGGGGGAATGGCATCCTATCTCCCTATTTTTGGGAAAACCTACCGCACCCCCAGCAAAATTTCCATCGTGAGTTGATCCAGCCGTTCATAGGGCAACCCCCGCGCCCCCAATGCCGCCCGGTCAAAGGGATGGGCTTTCAGACGGGTTGCCTTGTCAGCACTATAGACCCCTTCCCATACAGGCAACCGCTCATCGCCTGCGTTCACTTCCTGTAACAGAGCCTGAATCTCGCCATCTTCATTCCAACGGTGCGCCTTTTCTTTCAGAATCAGATAGGTTCGCATACAGCCTCGCGCAAATGCTTTAACCCCTTCGTAATCCTCGGTTCTAAAAGCGTGGGCATCAAAATGGCGACTGCCCGTATACCCGACATCCTCTAAAAATTTGACGAGGAAAAACGCCGCTTTGGGGTTCACCGCCCCGAAGCGGAAATCCTGATCGTACCGCCCCGGCACCTGGTCATTAAGGTCAATATGGAACAATTTGCCCGATTCCCACGCCTGCGCCACCCCGTGTAAGAAGTTCAACCCTGCCATTGTTTCGTGTGCCACTTCGGGATTCACACCCACCATATCGGGATGGTCAAGCGTATTAATAAAGGCAAGGGCATGACCGACGGTTGCCAGATAGATATCCCCGCGGGGTTCATTCGGCTTCGGCTCTAAGGCAAACTTGAGGTTGTACCCCTGCTCCCGAACATACTCACACAGAAAGTTAAGGGCTTCGCGGAATCGTTTGCTACTCTCAACCGGGTTCTTGGCGGCATCAGTTTCTACCCCTTCGCGCCCGCCCCAGAACACATACACCCCCGCCCCACATTCCACGCCCAAATCTATCGCGTGCATCGTCTTTTGCAGGGCATAAGCACGCACGGCGGGGTCATTGGCGGTAAACGCGCCGTCCTTGAAAGCGGGGTCGGTGAACAGATTGGTGGTCGCCATCGGAACCACCAACCCCGTTGCCTCTAACGCCGCACGGAACTCACGCACGATGGTGTCCCGTTCCGCCGGGGTCGCATCAATCGGCACCAGGTCGTTGTCGTGGAAATTGACCCCCCACGCGCCTACCTCCGCGAGGAGATGAACCAACTCCACCGGAGAGCGTTGGGGGCGCACCGGTCCGCCAAAGGGGTCGCGCCCGATATTCCCTACCGTCCAAAGCCCGAAGGTAAACTTATGGTCGGGATGTGGCTCGTACATAGTTAAGGTTCCTCTATGGAATGAGCGCGAACGGAGGCAAGGCAAATACCATTTTGTCCTACCTCTGTGTTACGCAAAGTCTTTATTAGGAAGCGTCAATCCGACTATCACTAAAATAGACGGGTGTTTGGTCAATCGGGGTGCGCTCCCCGACCACCTGAATCGTTGCGGTACAGGGTAGGTCTACGGATGAGGTTCCTACCATCACCTGAAACGCTCCCGGCTCAAGGATATGGCGCATTTCCCGGTCATAAAAACCGAGTTGATTGGCATAGAGCGTAAAGGTAACGCGCCGTGATTCCCCCGCTTCCAGCGACACCCGTTGAAAGCCTTTTAACTCCTGTACCGGGCGCGTGATGGTGGCGGCAACATCCCGCACATAGAGCTGTACCACTTCATCCCCGGCGCGGGAACCCGTATTGCTCACGGTAACGCTCATCTCAACCTGCCCCCCGGCTTGCAGGGTGTCACGGTCAAGGGTGAGATTATCCAGTTGGAAGGTCGTATAACTTAATCCATAGCCAAAATGCCACAGGGGAAGGTGGCTTCCATCGGCGTAGGGTCCTTTCCAATGGGATCGTCCCCCG
>CBKYSX010000362.1:0-4976 GCA_966690745.1 uncultured Ardenticatenales bacterium | reverse complement strand
GGCATAAAAAAGGCGGCAATTGCCGCCTTTTTTATGCCAGAAATTGGTTTAGCCTTCCTTCCCGCCACTAAAGCTCACGCCTTCAATGAAGTAGCGTTGGAAGAAGATAAAGAGCAACGCTGTGGGAATGGTGGTAAGCATAGACCCCGCCATAATCACGGGCCAATCTACCTGGAAGCCGGTGCCGCGCAGTTGTGCCAACCAGAGCGTTAGGGTATAGAGCGGCGGATAAGTACCCGTCACGACCAGATAGTGAATCAGCTCGTTCCACGCGCCCTGAAAGGAAAGAATTGCCATCGTCGCCAGTGCAGGTCCTGCTAAAGGCAATATGATCTGCCGGAAAATCGTGAAGCGGCTTGCTCCGTCAATCATGGCGGCTTCTTCGAGTTCTTTTGGAATACCCTCAAAGAATTGCTTCATTAAGAAGATTCCAAAGGCATCCGTGGCGATAGGAATGATCATTCCCTGATAGGAATTAAGCCATCCTATTTGAGCCAGTACCAAAAATCGTGGCACGATAAGGACGATACCGGGAATGAACATGCTTGCCACAATCATCCCGAAAAACGCCCCCCGTCCCCGAAATTCGATTCTTGCCAGCGCGTACCCTGCCATGGAGTTGAGCAGTAATCGCCCTGCCATGACAAAGAAGGTGACAACAACCGAATTGAAGGTTGCCAAGCCAAACCCTCCTTGTAGCAGTTTTTGGTATGCCTCAAGGGTTGGATTTAGCGGAATCCAGCGGATTCCGGGTTGGCTGGCTTCTGCCAACGGCTTCAACGAGGTTGAAACGGCATAGATAAATGGCACAAACATTGCCAACGCGAGAATAATCAGAATCGTGTAGGAAAGAATCTGACTCACAATTGCCAATGGACTGCGCCCCCGGCGCGGCGACTCAACAACGGCTGTTTCGGCTGAGGTTGTCATTGAATTACTCTCCTTTCTAGGATTCACGTGTTACGAACCGTTGCAGTAGTGTGAAAACGCCGATGATAAAGAAGAGTATGAATGCCAATGCCGCCGCTCCACCAGTACTAAATTCTTCTAACTTGGTCCAAATCAGAAATGCCACGGTGAGCGTTGTTTTACGGGGTCCTCCTGCGGACATGACGTAGACTTGATCAAAAATTTGCCACGTTCCGATTAAGCCAACCGTGACCACAAAAAGGGTGGTGGGGCGTAGCAAGGGAACGGTGATTTTCCAGAACATATCTTGTTCGGAGGCACCATCAATGGAGGCGGCTTCGTAGACACTGGTGGGAACATTTTGCAGAGCGGCAAGGTAAATCAACATTAACGTTCCCATCGTAGACCAGATATTCAGAAGCATAATAGCCACCAATGCCACGCTGGGTCCGCTTAACCAATCCCATAAGGTTAAGCCCATGAAATCAGTGGTTGCCCAACTACCTGCATTGTTAATGTTAATACCTATCGCATTCAGAATCAGGTGAATCAGCCCGGTTGCGCCGAGATTGGGGTCGGCAATCCAGTTAAACGGTTCATACCCCGGTACAACGGCGGCAATTGCCTGATTAATCAAGCCATTGCTCTGGTACATGTAGAGAAAGATTAAACTCAGTGCCGCCGATGAGGTAATCGAAGGAAAATAAAAGGCAGTGCGGAAAAAGGTGCGTCCTTTGAGAAAGCGTTGATTAACAATCACTGCTACAACTAACGCCAGAAAGGTTTGGACTGGAACCACACCGAGTACGTAATAAAGATTGTTTTTTACGGCACGAAAAAAGTCAGCGCGTTGAATGCCGGGGTCTACCAGAATATCTTTGTAGTTTTCGATACCTACAAGTGGTGCTTGAGAAAGAGGTAAGGGCGAAGCAGGACTCCAAGAGGTAAAGGAGACGAAGAGGGCAATTAAAATCGGAATGAAGACAAAGACGGTTAATATCAGGATGGAGGGAGCGAGAAACAAGTAACCGGCAATGGTATCCTGGGCTTTCGTCGTCCCGATTGAAGTTGCCATCTTCTCCTCCTTTGATGGTCGTGTGTTTGGGCTGTGTTTGACTCCCCCACCACTTCTGGATGGAGAGCCGCCCAATGGTGAGCGGCTCTCCATCAAAGTGGCTTACTTACCGAGGTTTTTGGAAATGAGGTGGGACGACGCGGGGCTTATTGCGCCAGTACGCCTTCCGCCGCCGCTTGCACTCCATCCAAGGCGCCATCTACGGTTTGGTTGCCACTGATCACCGATTCAACCTGTGCTTTGAGTTCATCAATGACGGCTGGGAACCCGACCGCCGAAGGGCGAACAGTGGCAAATTCCGCGCTTTCGATGAACGGTGTCAGGTTCGGGAATTGTTCGGAGAAGCCCGCCGCCAATGATTGGCGCGTGGGCATTGCCAGACCGAGGTCAGTCCATTCTTTCATTCCATCCGGTCCTGTCAAGTATCCCAACAACGCACGGGAACCGTCAGGATTGGCGGATTTGGGGCTGAACCCGTAAGCGGCAGTGAATGCCCATGTACCTTGCCCTGCCGGACCTGCCGGAAGCGGTGCGGCTCCCCATTGGACATCCGGGAAGCTATCGCCCAGGAAGGGGACGATCCAGTTCCCTTCAATGGTCATGGAAGCCCGTCCTGTCCCAAAGGCTTCCCCACACCAACCACTATCCAGTTGTCCGGGCGGTAATGCTAACCCGTCGGCAACCAAATCAGTATAGAAGGTCAGTCCCTCTTTCATCGGCTCGCTATTGAACATAGCAGTCTGGCGATCTTCGCTCAGGAAGTTGCCTCCGGCTTGCAGGGCAAAAACGCCCCAACGGTCAATCGTGCTGTCAATACAGGCGGGTGGTTGTCCGGCATCTACGAGGGTTTGCAGGGAAGAACGAAACTCATCCCACGTTGTCGGGGCAGATAGCCCCGCTTCATCCATAATTGCCTGATTGTAGACCAGTGCCAGCACCGAGAAATCTTTGGGAACGCCCATCAATTGCCCGTCGTAGGTGAAAGCCTGAAGCATCGGCTGATAGAAATCATCAGGATTTTCAACGGCATCGCCGACGACCGCTAATGCCCCTTGACTGGCGAGGTTAGGAAACGCATCGGCATTTACATAAAAGAGGTCGGGTGGGGTTCCGGCGAGTGCTGTTTGCAAGGCGGCATCATATTCCGGCACGGGGTTAAAGGTCGCATTGAATTGTTCGTTGCTGGTGTTGAAGTTGCCAACAACTTCATTCAAACGGGTATCCTCCGATTGGGAAGATGCCCAACCGAGAAGCGTCAAATCGGTTTCACCTTCCGCCCCGGTATCGCCGCCACTATCCGTCCCGGTATCGCCATCGGTAGCGGGCGCTTCCGTCGGGGAGGCGGTGTCACCCCCCGTGCCGCCCGTCCCGGTCGTGCCGCCACAGGCGGCGATAAGCAATGCTACCAGCATCAGCACGGTAGCCATCCACATTGACTTTCGCATAATTCTCCTCCTTGAGAGATGAACAGTTAGACGATAAGGAAGGGGGAAAACACTGTGTTAGTATCTCCTTTCTGCTTTTCGGTAACGTGCGACCTAAGATGATAGCACCTGATGGCTACCATCGGCATAAACCTCTACGCGACGTAACTGCCCATTACAGTAAAAACTGTAGGTGAGGCGTTGCCAATGAGCCGGTAAGCGGGGTGTCACTGACCATTCATGGTCATAGACCCGTAAACCGCCAAAACCAAGTGCCGCCGCTTGCCATAATCCGCCTGCTGATGCCGCATGAATGCCGTCAGAGGCATTTCCGCGCACATCAAACAAATCGGCGCGAGCGGCACGCATGAAATGTTCATAGGCTAAGTTAGGGTCGCCCATTTCACATGCCATAATCGCAGTGATGGCGGGACCCAAACTTGACCCATAGGTATGATCGGTGCGCGAATTGTAGTAATCCCAATTCACGCGGATTTGTTCGGGCGAACGTGCGCCCCTTTGTAAAAAGAGCAACATCATGACATCCGGCTGTTTAATGATTTGTGCCTCGTTTGCGCCTTCGATTCCGAGTAACTCATGCATAGACCTTGTACGAGGCTCGTACTCCGCCAAATTTACATCCCGTAATTGGAAATATCCTTGAAACTGTTCCATCAACCCACTGGCAGGGTCCTCCAAAATCCAAATGTGAGCGATAACATGCCGCCATTTTTCCAGCAAGGTGGCATCTATTGCCAGTTGCACACGTAATTCTTGCTCCTTTGCGGGGGCGTGTTGGTCCAACCACTCCAGAAGCCATAGAGCCGTTTGCAAATGCCACCGTGCCATTGAATTGGTGAATACATTGTTGTCCACATGGTCGTGATATTCATCAGGTCCAATGACATCATTAAATTCGTACCGTTGTTCTGCTTCGTTCCACTCGGCGCGGCTTGCCCAGAAGTTTGCCCCACTGAGAATAAGTTCTGCGCCATACGCTTGCATAAATTCATCATCATTGGTCGCCCACCAATATTGCATGACACCATAGGCGATATCGGCAGTGATGTGAATCTCTATATCGCCGGTCCAAATGCGAACCAATTTTGTTCTGTCAGTCCAATCGGTGACCCATGTTGGTGTGACCTCATCCCCTGTTGCCGCGCTTTCCCACGGAAACTGTGCTCCCTCAAAGCCATTGGCGGTTGCCTTCCGTCGTGCCGCGTCAAGCCGGTTATAGCGATACAGAAGTAAATTGCGGGCGATATCCGGCTGGGTAAACGAGAAAAGCGGAAGAATGAATAGTTCGGTATCCCAGAACACATGTCCGCGATAGCCAAACCCCGATAAGGTTTTCGCGCCGATACTGACATTATCCTCCTCACGTTGGGGTCCTACCGCCAGAATTTGGAAAATGCCGTGGCGTGTGGCAAGTTGTGCCTCGTCGTCGCCATCAATTTCCACATCCGACGTGCGCCAGCGTGCCAACCACCCTCGCACACTCCGCGCAAGATGACTGTCAAAATCCCGTTGTCGGCTTTCGGTAAGGATTTGTTGTGCGGCTTGCA
>CBKYSX010000361.1:0-4991 GCA_966690745.1 uncultured Ardenticatenales bacterium | reverse complement strand
GCAAGGTATCGGCGGTATAATCGCCCCCTTTGGCGTAAATATCGGGTGCGACAAGGCGGATAATGCCATCAGCTGTGCGTTCATCAAAATAAAGCACCGCACCTACCACTGTAAGCGCGTTCAACAATTCCGCCCGTTCTTCCCACGGAAGCAGGGGGCGGCATTCCCCTTTCAACTGTTTTACACTTGCATCACTGTTCACCGCCACCCACAATACGTCCCCCAGGGCGGCGGCGGCTTGCAAATAGCGTACATGTCCGACATGGAGCAAATCAAACACCCCGTTGGTTAACACCAATTGTTTGCCTTCGTCCCGTAGGGCGACACGGGCATGAAGGATGTCATTCTTGGTTATTAAAATCATAGGTTTTGCTATTCCCAACCCCCGCCCTAAACGGACCTCGCTATGCGCATGTGCCTTGCACACTAGCTACATGTGCTTAACAATGCGAAGAGCTTTCAAAATGCACATGTAGCTAGCCCCGCGGCTTTAGCCCGGGGGAATGAAAACAGGTGGGAATTTAGGGTTATTTAAGAGTTTGCCAGCGATTGTTCCAATTCGGCGCGGGTCGGGGCGTAATTCCCCATCACCCGAACGCTCAATGCCGCCGCGTGTACCGCCAGACGGCAACCTTCTGCAAGGGGCATCCCGCTTGCCTGCGCCAATGCCAGCACCGCAATCACGGTATCTCCCGCGCCTGTCACATCATACACTTCGGCGCGGGGTGCACGGCAATTACCATAGCCATGTTCGTCACACCATGCAATACCTTCCGCGCCCAGGGTGACAACCACTGCCTTTGCATCGCACCGTTCCCGAATGGAGGCAAGGGCGGTAGGGCGATGGGCGGGGGTGAGGGCTTCCCCTAAAAATTCCTCTGCTTCGGTACGGTTACATTTCAGAATATCAAAGTGGCGGAACCGCTCTAAGTCCCCTTGGGAATCTACAATCAAGGCAACCCCGAATCGGTCCCGCAAAGGATATAAGCCCTTAATCAGGTCGGCTGTCACCACGCCGTTTTTGTAATCGCTTAGTAGAATTACACGATGGCCAGGGGCAAGATTGGTGAGGGTATCCAACAGGATTTGAGTAAACGCCGGAGCGAGGGATTCGCGGCTCAGATGGTCTATTCGCGCCAGATGTTGAGCATAGACAAAGCCCCCCTCTGCCAACAGACGCGTTTTGACCGTTGTCGGGCGGGCAGAGTCGGTCAGCAGGGCAGGGGTAACATTTCGTGTAGCCAGTAATTCGGGAAATAGTTTCGCGTGCTCATCTTCTCCAACCACACCCACCAGCGTTGCCTGCCCTCCTAATGCCACAATCCCCACTGCCGGATTTGCCGCGCCTCCCGGAATCAATTGGCGGCGCGTGCGCTCCAACACCGGCACTGCCGCCTCCCGCGAGAGGCGCGTTGCCTTGCCAATCAGATATTCATCTAGGATAACATCCCCGACGACGAGGATGGGGTGGTTCCAATCCGGCATAGTGAAAAGTGGTCAGTGAATAGTGATTAGTGACGGAAATAACGCCGCCCCAGGTTTTGGCACGAATAACACACCTTAACTACCTTTATCATCTTACAACATGGGGTGAAATAACTATTTTTTCAACAATGCTTCAACCCCTGCCAACAGCGCGAAATGAGGCAACGCCAACATCCGTCGCCACCGCCAGGGTTCTTCCTTGAGCCGCCATAGCCATTCCAGCCCGATTTTACGCCATCTTTCCGGCGCACGGGGAACCACCCCCGCGATAAAATCCAGCGAGCCGCCAATACCGATTTGCACGGGAACCCCGGTGGTGCGCCCGAACTGATCTATCCAGTAATCTTGTTTGGGAGCACCATAAGCAACCAGCAGAACATGCGGACGCGCCATACGTATCCGTGCCAGTAAATCAGGAGGTCCATCAGCGGCGGGGTCACTGGCATCGGCAGTGACATACAGGTCGGGGTGTGCCTCCCGCAACCGTTCCGCCGCCTGTTCCGCTACGCCCGGAGCCGCACCCAGTAAATAGATATGCCACCCGTTTTCGGCGGCAAGGCGGGCGAGGCGCGGGGTGAGGTCGGAGCCGGTAATTTGATCATGAAAAGGTGTTCCTTTCCACTTCGCCGCCATCAGAAATCCGACCCCATCGGCTAAGACCAAATCAGCACGGCGCAACACACGCATGAAATCAGGTTCGCGCCGCGCCCGCATCAAAAATTCAGGGTTCGCAGTCGCAATCTGATGAACATTCCCTGACTGCACCATTGCCTCAATACGGGTCAGCGTTTCTTCCCATGTCAGATTATCAACAGGTAAACCCAAAAGACTAATTTTAGCGGGGTCGCTAGAGGTAATCGTTTTTACAAGTTTATCATTCGATGGGGTTGGTCTACGTTCTCCCCCTTTTGGGAGGGGGTTGGGGGGTGGGTTTAGTTGAATGACCTGCTCCATTTCTGCCCACACCCGTGCCGCGCTTTGCTCCCACGTAAATGCTGTTACGTGAGCAAGCCCCTGTTCTCGTAATTCGGCGCGAAGAGATAGTTGACTCAATAATAATGATAGTGCATCGGCGATTTGCTGGGTGTTGGTAGGGCCTACTTTCAAAGCCGCCTTTGCGGCAACTTCAGGCAATGAGGAAGAATTACTCGTAACAACAGGCGTACCACACGCCATTGACTCTAAAACAGGCAGACCAAAGCCTTCAAACAGGGAAGGAAACGCAAATACTTCTGCCGCCGATAGCAGAGCAGGAAGGTCGGCATCCTCAACATACCCTGTTTTAATGACCCTTTTCTGAATGCCCAATGACTGTACTACTGCCTGTAAGTCATCTGAAAGCCAGCCCCGACCTCCCGCCAGCACAAGGTTCACATCAGGAACGTGAGGAGATAGCAACGCAAAGGCACAAATCAATCGGTGAAGATTTTTGCGGGGTTGGAGGGTTCCAACGTAGAGGATAAATCGTTCACCCGTTTGGTAGCGGGTACGAACCGCAGAAAGCGTTTCAGGGTTGCTGACAGGTTGAAATCGTTCAAGGTCAACTCCCAATGGAACCACCGCAATCTTATCGGGGTTGGTTCCGTACAGGGTTATTAAATCCTGTCGGGTGGCTTCGCTGTCAGCAATAATTCTTGTAGCGGCGCGGGCATGATAGCGTGTGGTCAGGCGGAGGTAAGTCCGTTGCGCCCAGGTGTGGGCGGCGGGGAAATGCTCATAGCCCAAATCGTGTACGGTGACGAGGGAGGGAATTCCCATAAACGGAACGGTAGGGGGCAACACATGGGCGGGTTCCCAAAACAAATCAGGGCGGGTTCGAAGCAGGGCAGGGGAAAGAGCAGTGTAGGTCCACAGCCGCTTAGCCTGCAACACTACCTGTTCGACATGGGGTAAGTCCGCCAACCAATCCTGCGGCTCATCCCGAAAATAAAGCGTCCAGCGTACCTGCGGGTGTGATAGCACCAATCGCTCTATCAATTGGCGGGCATAATTTTCGGTTCCGGTACGTTGAACGCGGGTGGCGCGGCTGGCATCAATCGCAATGTGCATAAGAGGTAGAGATAGAGGTTAGAGATGGAGAGGGTTGGGAATGAAGCCACTTTTCCTTCGAAATGAAATTCCGGCTGTGACCTCTCTATCTCTACCTCTAACCTCTATATGTCCAGCCACGATTGTAGCATTGCTTTGGTGATAGGACCTTCCCGCAGAATACGGGGCGGGGTGGTGGTAAGGTTGAGCACCGTAGAAGAGCCTTTGTCCGGGGTCGTACCGCCGTCCAGAATGAGGGCAATGTTGGCTCCAATTCGCTCAAAAACTTCCTGTGCCGTACGGGAATCCGCGTCGCCACTTTGATTGGCGCTGGAGACTGCCAACGGGTAGCCTAGTTCTCGCGCCAGATGGCGCACCACTTCATTATCGGGGATTCGTACCGCCACAGTATCGCTCCCTGCGGTCAAAATCGGGGGGAGGTGTGGTTTGGCGGGCAGAACAATGGTTAACGCCCCCGGCATAAATTGTTGTATCAGGGTTTGGGCAATCGGCGGCAGGTCGCGCACCACCATTTCAATTTGGGCGGCATCTGCCATGAGCAGGGGCAGGGCTTTTTGCGGGGGTCGCCCTTTGGCTTCATAAATGGCGGCGATGGCGGTGGGGTTCAAGCTATCACAGGCCACGCCATAGACGGTATCGGTTGGAATGGCAACGACTTCGCCGGCACGGAGCAATGTCAACGCCTGTTCCAGTGCGGCAGGGTCGGTAGCAGGGCGAACAATGGCACTCATGGGCGAATTTCTACCATTCGGTCTAAATGAGCAAGGTCTTGATGCACAACAGTCTTGTTTGCCTGTGGGAAATGCTGTTCTGCCAATTTCTGCAACGCCGTTCCCTGGGCATACCCGATTTCCAGCAAAATCACGCCCGCCTCTTTCAACAAATTATATTGTTTAATTTGGGTGAAAAAGGGTGAGAATAAATCCAACCCGTTTTCCCCTGCAAACAGGGCAAGATGCGGCTCAAAATCCTTTACATTTTTGCCCATCACCGGAATTTCGTTGGTCCCCACATAAGGCAGGTTGGCAACAATCAAATCAAAGGGTGATTCTTCTGCCAATGGTTCCAACAAAGAGCCATAGCGAAAGGTAATCCGTTCCCCAACCCCTAATGCGTTGGCGTTGTTTTCTGCTACTACCAGTGCATCCCGGCTAATATCGGTTGCATAAAGCACAAGGTCAGGGCACTCGGCGGCAAGCGTAACCGCAATAGCTCCGCTCCCTGTCCCGATATCGGCAACCCTTGCGCCTGAATTATCTTCCAACGCATCCAGACAACGATCTACTAATTCCTCTGTTTCGGGGCGGGGAATCAAAACACGCGGGTCTACGTGAAAAGTACGTCCGTAAAACTCCTGTCGCCCCAGAATATAGGCAACCGGTTCGCCCCCGCGCCGCCGCGAAATTAAGGCAACAAATTGACCCCGTGCGTGTCGCCGCACCATCGTATGACTGCGG
>CBKYSX010000360.1:0-5000 GCA_966690745.1 uncultured Ardenticatenales bacterium | reverse complement strand
CGCTGTCCTCATCGGTATAGCCCCACAAACTGGCGGCTTGCGACGATTCTAAATCGGCGAGCGGCAGGAATGCTTCAAGGTCTATATTGCTACAGGGATAAATCCCCGCCATCCCACCCACACATTCGACACTGGTCGCGGCAGGGTTGTTCTCAAAATCAAAACACAGTCCGCCACCATTCAATCCGCAGAAGGGCAGGGCATCAAAATCACCGTTGTCCGCCGCCGCAATTTGGGTATCACTGGGACCGGAGGCAGGGAAGACGAGGGTAGGCTCATCGGCTTGAGCAGGTATAACAGAGTTCCATGCAAACAGCGCAAGGAGCGAACATAGGAAAGTGAGGGTCAGAAAGCGACGCATCTACGGATTCCTTGGGAGGGAAAAATGGGAGGGGAAGTATCCATTCTTACCTCTAAAACGGGGCTTCACGCACTTGAGAAAATGGTGGGTATTGTCGGGGATACCATCCCTAACTATACCCACCATTGATATACTGCCTAATTGCAGGCAATGGTATTTACCTAAGTATCATCTAACGACGGCGGAGCATTCCCACGCCGATAAGTCCCAGCAATGCCGCACCCGAAAGGATAAAAATAGCGGTATCAAAGGAATCATCCGTTGCGCCAAACCCTGTAACCTCTACCGCCGTGGGTGGCGCAAGATTGGTGGGCTTTAAGACAAACAGCCCTTGTTCAATCCCGCTCACAATGACATTCCCGCTATCAAAGTAGGGGAAGACATTCCAGGCGGCGGCGAAAAAGGTATCATCGCTCTCCGGGTAGATATCGAAGTAACCAATTTCACTCAGGTTGCCATTGGCAATATCGGCGGCATCTAACACTCGTAAGCCTGCCGTGTAATTTGCCTGGAAAACATAGCCATCTTTGGTGTATTGATTATGGTCAATTGCACGGGTTGTGCCTTCATAGACATCAATCATCACAGGCACATCCAAATTTCGCATATCCCAGATATAGGTCTTAGAGCCGGTGGTGCCATCTTCATCAAATTCATCATCTAACACCATGTAGTTGCCATCGGGGGTCAACCAGCTTTGATGGGTGTAGCCCGAACCGGCATAGCCCGTACGCGAAATTTGAACAGGGTTGGCTTTATCGGTCACATTGACAATGGTAACTGTATCTTCGTTCGAAGCGATACACAGTTGTTGCCCCACATAATCCTGATCCGGCCCGTTGTATGTAAGGCATTGAGCATCGTGGGTATACCCATCATCCTCGAAACAGCCTGCAAATACCGGTGCGGCGGGATTGCGAATATCTACCATATGCAAGCCTGCACCACAGGTATCGGACCCCAGCGCATAGGCAAACCCGGCGGTGGTATCAATCGCGATATTGTGGGCACTACCAATCCCTTGATAGTTTGCGGTTTCCGCAAAGGCAACCGGCGGGTTCTCCACGTCCAGCAATTGGGTCAGGTCAAATACCTGAATCCCATGATTGCCGTTGAAATCAGAAACAATAAAGGCATGGTCCGCATAGGTTTTCAGTTCGCGCCAGATGGAATTACCGGTGGCACTATCCAATTTACCCAGATAGATGGGATTCGTGGGGTTGGTAATTTCAAAGAAGGCAGTGCCATCGGTTGCGCCAAACAGGGCAAATTCCCGTCCGCTGTCTTCATCAGCCCATCCCCACAAACTGCTACCTTCGGTACTTCCGAAACTTGCAAGCGGAACAAACGCCTGTAAATCCACATTACTGCAAGGGTAGCCCCCGGCTGTGCCATTTTCGCACGGGGTTGCACCGAGTGGTTGGGTATTGCCGGGATCAATTGCCGGACGATTCAATTTATTCAGTCCGCAGAAGGGCAAACGCGGCTCATCTTTGACAGGGAGGGCAATTCCTGTCGCTTCTGTAGCGGATTGAACAGGAAAAGCAAGCAGAGGGGTTGGCTCATCGGCAAGCACAGGCGTTTGCGTAGCCCATCCAATACCAACAGCAAGCAGAACAGCGACGAGGTATAACCCGATACGGCGTAAGAGTAGGGTGGCAGACATAGCAAACCTCGCTTATATCAAGAGGGATACAGTGCGCTATCAAGTGTAATAGTGTGCCACTTTCACGCCAAGCCTCTACAAATTGCTCCTGTCACCTTTTTTACAATTGAGCACCACCACTAACATGAATGATAAGATACTTGTCACTCATCTCACCTTAACTTTCCTATTGACACCATAGTAATTAGGGACTATAGTACTAATTGTAATAAGTACTTCGGTACTACTGTTCGAGATATAGGTATTGGGCAGTGCATGTATGGGTGGTATTGCACCGCATTTTGTTTTGAACCATCTATACAATGCGATAGCCAAATCCCCACCCGATGGGTTGGAATACACCCCCACGATTCTCGTATTCCAACTTTAAGGAGAGTGGAATAATGCGTGGCACCCCCTTTGTTTCCTTGCTTCTGGCTGTCTTACTGATGGCGGTAGCAAGCCTGTTAGTTTCTCCCACTGTCTACGCCGACCCCAACGCCCCCACCGTCAATGTCACCTTTGATTCGGTGAATAATGGCAACAGCACTCCCAGCTGTGGGCAACCCTTTAATTCGCTCGGAACCTTTAATTTCCGTCAATACCGTTATGGCGTACCGGATGGCGAAAGCAATTGCCCTAACGAAAACAGCGAATATCTGGCACAAAGCGGCTTGGGAGTCGAAGCCAATTCCAACACTCCTCTGCTTACCACCTGTACCTCCCAAATTTTCCAATTGGGCAAGGCGTGGCACTTTAACCGGGTGATTCGGGGCGGACAATACCTTTCGATACCCATGACTGCCGCCGCGTGGGATGTGGCTTATAGCGGCGGGGTCAACGGGGACATCAACGGAACCTTGACTTTTGCCTTTACGCTGGATGAAACCGACAACAACCCGGACAATCATCCCGGCGATGAATGCCCCTACCCCACCAATGATCCCACCCCCAATGACAACCCCGTTAATGCCAATGGCTGTGCCGATGCGGTTAATGTCGTGGCTGGTGGTGTCTTTACCGTATTGGGCGGTCCTACCTGCTCGGTGGAAGTTCTCGGCTTTAACAACAATTGCCCTGCCAACCCCACGCAAGGCGACCTGAGCACCAGTTTCCTCAGTAGCGAAACCACCAACAATTTCAGTTGTATTTACGCTAAAGTGACCGCCCCGCAAGCAGTGGCACTCGCCTCTTTTGAAGCAACGGCGGTAGGGGAAGTGGTACGCCTCAACTGGGAAACCGCCAGCGAAGTAAACAATCTGGGCTTCAATTTGTGGCGGGGGACGAATTTGGACAATCGTGTACAACTAAATGAAGAAATGATTCCCGCTCAAACTCCGGGCAACGGACAGGGCGCGGCATACGAGGCATGGGATGATGGGGTCGGGACGGGAACCTACTTCTACTGGCTTGAAGATGTAGATATGAATGGCAACCGCACCTTCCATGAACCGGTAAGTGTTACCATGGACCAGCCCACCGCCGTCACCCTCTCTACTTTCACGGGAACAGATGCAGGATTTGATGGATGGTGGATGGTTGCGGGTGCGGTTGCTCTCGGTATCGTCATACTCGGTCTGCGCCGCACATAATAGAATTGAGGCATAAGCAAGACACTAGGGTAACTCCTAACGAAAACGAAAGGGCGGCTCATCAATGAGCCGCCCTTTCGTTTGGGGGGTGGGGGGATGTGGAGGTATGGGAGCGACGTTTGAAGGTTAGAAGAAGGTCAAACGAACCGCGACCATTGCCACAACCAGCCATAACAACAGCAGATACGCCCAGACCGACGAGAACACACGAAAGCGACCGGAAGTGTTCATTTCGCCTCGTGGGGGTTGTGGTGGAAGCTATTAAGGGGTAGACTTCCTGACAACCACCCGGTTATAGGGTTGGGGGGCAAAGTGAGATAGAGCAATCAAAAGACAAGGGGAGAAAAGTCCTGTTTGGTTACTGCCATTCTCACAATGAGTAGTATTATAGTACTATTTCAATTTCTGTCAACAATGTTTTCAAGGAAATGATATGCGGTTTGATGGCATCTTGATAAGTTCGCTAACGCAAGTAGAAGCAGAGCAAATTACAACCTGGCACTACCCGCCCCCGTATGAGTTGTACAACATTGCTCCGGAAGAAAGGGAAACAACGATTGCTTATTTTCTCAACCCGGACAATCGTTGTTTTGCATTGCGTGATGGTGATGGACTGTTATTAGGATATGGGTCGCTGGGCGCAGACGCTCAAGTACCGGGGGGTGATTACGCTGAAGAAGCGTTGGATTTGGGAATCGGGATTCGTCCTGATTTTACCGGGCAGGGGCAGGGCAAACGCTTTCTGGCGGCATGGGTGGCATTTGCACAATCACAAGAGCCAACCGTGAAACAGTTGCGCGTCACCATTGCCGCATTTAACGAACGCGCGCAACGATTGGTACAGGGCGGCGGCTTTCGGGAAGTTCAACAATTCACCCGCCCCGCCGATGGGAAAACCTTTAAAGTATTTGTGTTATCAGTGGAATAATGCCCCCGGATTCCTTGAGGATCCCAATACATTTAGTGAGGCGCACCGGAACCGTTGGCGATGGGCAGTTTTTCTTTCTCCCACGCCTGAATACCGCCAATCAGGTTTAGAACGGATGGTATCCCATGTGCCTGTAAGATGCTGGCGGCAATCGCAGAGCGATTGCCCGAACGGCATTGAAGCACGATGGGTTTATCCGTGGGAATTTCATCCAGACGGCGCGGCAAGGTTCCTAACATGACGTGTCGGGCATGGGGCAACCGCTTTTCATTCCATTCGCTCTGGCTCCGCACATCAATCAGCGTGATTTCGCCCGCTTCCAGCATTTCCGCCGCCTGTTGCGCTTCGATTTCGGCGTAGGATTGCAGGATGATCCCCTGGCTCCGTGCTTGTTGCAATAAGGCACTATCCGCTATTCCGACAATATTATCGAACCCGATGGCGCGTAACGGATGCAGTGCTTCGGTTTCCGCC
>CBKYSX010000359.1:0-5006 GCA_966690745.1 uncultured Ardenticatenales bacterium | reverse complement strand
CATATCGCTGTTGAACACCGCTTCGGTTTCGGCAAGGGTGGTTTCTATAAACAGATTTACGACCTCAACATATAACGCATCTTTGCTCCCAAAGTATTTGTAGATAGTTACTTTGGAAACGTTGGCTTGTGCGGCAATTTCATCCACACTAACCCTTTCAACCCCATGCGCCACAAACAGTTCCAGTGCCGTTTGTAAAATCCGTTCTCGTTTGGTTTGGCTTCTTTGCTGACGTTTGTCCATAAATTATTTTCCGGGTGTACCTTAATTGACAGCGAATCACTCTCGATTATTATTGTACTCAATGAACTAAATTTGTTCAATAAGTTCATTTTCAATCAGAGGAGAGCCACATGGCAAATTCAGTCGCTTCCACCGCTTTTGGTCCAATGGTGATTGTGGCGTTGGAACAATTTTTCCCACCCACGCAAAGAATTATTCAGGATTCGGTTGCCTATCAGATGTTACCCTTTTCCATGAAAATGATGGTCACTATCTGTAAGCCATCGTTCGTTCGGAACGCTTTTATTCAACTGTTGGAAAAAGCAACACCGGGCATCTATACGAGTATGGTATGTCGGAAACGCTATATTGAAGCCCAATTGCGTGATCATCTTCATCAAGGGGTAGAAGCGGTAGTTATTTTAGGAGCAGGTTTGGATACCCTCGCCTATCGGATACCGCGACTCGCTTCAACCAAGGTGTATGAGGTAGACCTACCTGAGAATATTGAGTATAAGCGGAAGAAATTACATGCCCTCTATGGTCAAATTCCCGCTCATGTTACCCTCGTTCCGATCAATTTTGAAACCGAAAACCTTGAAACGGTCTTAAGCCATGCGGGATATTCCCCTGCTCAACCAACATTCTTTGTATGGGAAGGTGTAACGCAATATCTTACAGAGAAAGCCATTCAAGAAACCTTTGACTTTCTGGCGAAGGCAAAAACGGGCAGTCGCCTGGTTTTTACCTACGTTTTAGAGGATTTTCTACAGGGTAAAACTATGTATGGCGCGGAAACCCTTTATGAACGATTTGTTGTCAAAGAGAAGGTGTGGCTGTTCGGGTTTGACCCCCATTCTATACCGAATTTTGTTGAAGCATACGGATGGCAAAGGTTAGAAGATGCCGGTCCGCATGAGTTCACAAATCGGTATGTCACGCCCATGGGTAGAGCGGGAGCGATTGCTCAAATCGAGCGGACTGTCTATGCTGAAAAAAGATAAGGTATCTGGCTATAGCCTCCTCTCACTTTTGTACTTCAAAAATTGAAGTAAACCTGTCGCGGGAATCATCTATAGTAATGGGCAGATTACGTCCCTCTTAAGATTCCCTCGTCTCACACTTCAATGGCTGGAGTCGGATTATGAGCTTTATTGTTACCGAAAACGAAACACCATCTGCCTATATCGAAAGTATCATCCATGGTCATACGTCCGGAAGCGGGACGGTGGTTCGCCCTGCCGAAACCCACTGGCACCTGGTCCTGTTACGCCTATATGGGAAAGCGCAGATGTTAATGGTTGGTCCGTTGACAGCATCCGGACTTGTTTCCTTTGGGGAGGGGGCGGAATTGATATGGGTGAAATTTAGTCTTGGCACCTTTATGCCCCATTTGCCCACCAAGACCCTCGTCAATTCTGAAATTGCCCTGCCGGGTGCAACGGACCGTTCCTTTTGGTTGCATGGCGCGGCATGGGAATTTCCAACGCCTGAGAATGTAGACGTTTTTGTTGAAAAGTTGGTGCAAGCAGAGGTGCTGGTTCGCGATACGGCAATTCATAGTACCTTGCAAGCAGAAGAGCTGGATATGGCAGAACGCACCATCCGCCACCGCTTTCTGCGGGCGACGGGTTTAACGCAGAAGTATATTCGCCAACATGAACGCGCCCTACAGGCGGCGCGATTGTTACAGCAGGGTGTTTCTATATTGGATACGGTCTTTGAAACAGGTTATTACGACCAACCCCATCTCACCCGCGCCCTCAAGCATTTTATCGGGCATACTCCGGCACAATTGGTTCCCACCCTGCCTGCCCTAAAGGGCTGAGGATTACCCTATTATTCCCGGATTAGATTTTATTTCTCGTTTCTCCTTTCTCTCCCCTCCCAACCTTGCCATTTTATACAAGACCCATCGCTGTGTACCCTCTATAATAGAGACAGTTCTGACAACCTCAATAACGAAGGAGCAAGAACGTGGGCAAAGTCATTACCAACTTCTCCATGTCGCTGGACGGATATATAGCCGGGGCAAACGAAAATTTTGATCAGTTGTTCAAGTGGTACTCCTCCGGCGATACCGAGTTTGTATTTGATAATGGAATGGCGGTAAACATTTCCCACGCCAGTGCGGAGATTATGCGGGAAGCCATTGCTCAAACCGGGGCGGGACTAGTGGGGCGACGCTTATTTGACCTCACCAATGGGTGGGATGGCAAACCACCCGCCAACGCACCCGTCTTTGTCGTCACCCACCATCCCCCGCACGAGTGGCAGAGCCAAGGCAATGTGCCTTATACCTTTGTCACCGATGGGGTTATCAGGGCGGTGGAACAGGCACAACAGGTGGCGGGGGACAAAGATGTCGTCATTTCCAGTGCCACTATCGCCCAGCAGTGTATTCAGGCAGGGCTACTGGACGAGATTCATCTTGACATTGTGCCTTTTGTGCTGGGGGATGGTGTACCGCTTTTTGCGAATTTGGGCGTAACTCCCATTAAACTTGAAATCCTGCGTGTTGTTCCCACACCCCATGTCACCCATATCGCCTATCGGGTTGTGAAGTAAATCGAAACCGTTTACCCCGTAACAGAAATAACCCCATCATCTCAAGGAGTACGATCATGTCCAAAATCACCCCGTTTTTATGGTTTGACCATCAGGCTGAAGAAGCCATGAATTTCTACACCTCCATTTTTCCTGATTCCCGTATCGGCGAGGTCAGCCGTTACCCGGAAGGGGGACCCGGCGAGGCGGGGTCTGTGATGAGCGGTTCCTTCGTCTTGCAAGGGCAGGAATTTATGGTATTGAACGGCGGTCCGCAGTTTAAGTTCAATGAAGCCATCTCGCTGTTCGTGCGCTGTGAAACACAGGAAGAGGTGGATCATTACTGGGCACGGTTGACCGAAGGGGGCGAACCGGGTCCCTGCGGCTGGCTGAAAGACAAATACGGGTTGTCGTGGCAAATTATCCCCGATTTGTTGAACCAATTAATGGGCGACTCTGACCCCGCCAAGGCACAACGGGTGATGCAGGCGATGTTACAAATGTCGAAAATCGAAAGTGACCTTTTGCAACAGGCATACGATCTAGCGTAAATTAAGAGGGGGTGTGTACCGCAATATGGTACACGCCCCCTTTCAACAGGAGTACAGATTATGTTTACGATGAAACTGGAAGTGGTGCCGCTACCCGTTGCCGATGTTGACCGTTCCATTGCCTTTTACCGGGACCAGGTTGGATTTAACCTTGACTTCGACACCCACATCAGCGATACGGTGCGCGTCGTGCAATTGACACCACACGGGTCTGGCTGTTCGATTCAATTTGGGACGGGGTTGGGTGATATTTCCGACATGGTGCCGGGGTCGGTGAAGGGGTTGATATTGGTGGTGGAGGATGTTCGCAAAGTACGCGATTTGCTCATCAGTCGCGGGGTGGCGGTGGGCGACATTATCTCGTATCCACGCAATATCCATTTCGCCTACTTTAGCGACCCCGATGGCAATTCATGGGGGTTGCAAGATTTTCCGGCTGACCTTTGATTAGTATCCCCCTATGGGCTGATAACCCCGCAGATAATCAATCTCAAAGCGTTTGGGGTAGGCATCCGTAGGGTCATAACGACCTGTAAAATCGGTGTCATAGCGAAATTCATAGAGATTCAACATAAATTGCATCGGGTAGGACGGAGATTGATAGATGGTCTTGATTTTGTGGTTATCAAGATAAAAATCAATATGAGTGGGTGTCCATTCCATTCCGTAAATATGGAATCGGGCGGCATTGATGGGAAACGGCTCTTCATAAAATTCATTTTGCATCGCGGGGTCCGCCCATTGCCGGACTCCGTAACCAATGGTAGATGCAGTTTCCCCAGCGCGAACCCCGACGATTTCAAACATGGTAATTTCGGCTGATTTTTCGGGGCTATCTTCGTAGCCAATCAGCCATAGCGCGGCGAGATTCCCGCCTGTAGTAATCCCTTTTGCCCGTAATTCAAAATAACCATAATGCGGGGTGTAGAGTTGAACATTGGCTTGTGCCTCCCGCACCACACATCGGGGATTAAATCGGTGTTGCCCGATGCGGCTTCCTACCGACCCCGCAAATGCCCCGGTCTGAATCGAAGAACAACGTACCTCGCCATCAAATTCAGGGCACCAGGGTTCCTGCTCCTTTGTAATCTGAAGCACCAATTTACTGTTTTCAAACGTATATTGGGGTGCGGAACGTTCTCTTGAACTCCAATGGGATAAGTAATAAGGAAGCCATTTGGTCAAATCAAGCGTCGTCCCTTCAAACTCATCTTGAAATTCAAGAATGTATCCCGACTTTTCGATGGGATTGGCGGGGACATCCCCGACCGTAAATTCAGGCACCATGGACGTTTCCTATTTTAGAGATTGACATCGAAACGCGCCGGGTCCCTGCCCTGGAAGGACAGGTCTATTGAATACTGAACTCTCTCTTCCAGGTACGCTCGTTTCGCAGACTCTCATATTTCATTGCCCCGTCCTTTAGGTCGGGGGCGATGGGGTACCTTTGCACGGAAACTGATACCTATGTCATCCCCTTCAGCAATCGAACACGAACCAGCAGATAGCATTTCGCAACTGTTGATCCTCCAGAACAAGGTCACGAATCGCATCGGGGAGCTGTTCGCGTTGCCAACGGCATTCCAACCGCCCGGCACGCTCACCCTCGCTTCCGGGAAGAGTCGCCCGCACCGCTTTGATCGCATACGCCGCCGCCCCGAGGTCGTGGGCGGCAACATGGGCTAC
>CBKYSX010000358.1:0-5014 GCA_966690745.1 uncultured Ardenticatenales bacterium | reverse complement strand
GGCGGGCGGGTCAACAGGTGCATTTTGGATGGCTCTTCATGCCTTGACCCGCCCCTACAAAAAATACAATTCCCAAAACAAACGGCAGAGGTATTGAACCTCTGCCGTTGTCGTTCACTGTCGTGGCTGTCGTCACTTTCGTTCACTTTTCACTTATGACTCATCACTCCCCCTAATGCGGCGTATCTCGCACCGCCGGAACCGTAATCGTCGGGTTGAAATCGTCGTCGTAGACGCTCCACAGGGATTGTTCGGAGCCAGGCGCGACGATGGCAAAGTTGAGGTTCCAGAGGAACATCCCGCCGACATAACCGCTATCCCGCGCCATCGAGAAGGCTTGGCTGGTCCAGGCGGCTTGCTCTTCGCGGGTATTGTCGCGGGCGTAGCCATAACTTTCCGGCACAGCAGACCCCGACCCGACCGCCCAGCCAAATTCCGTCACCCACAATTTCGCCCCCGCATGACCGTTCTGCACCATGATATTGCGCGTTCCCTCCAACGTGGAGCGGAATGCCCATGAATGGTGGGGCGAATTGCAGGGACCGTTGAAGGTCGCGTTGGTTTGCTGGATGTAGGCGCAGGCTTGCGTGTAATAGAGCTGGGGCGGAATGTTGAAACCGCTCGGATGTACCCCGACCCCATCGGCGTAATTGCGTAGCCCGTTGTTGTACATCTGTTGCAAATAGGTGAAATCATCCACGGCGGCGGGGGGCGGTGCGCCCGTGGGGGTCAACGCGCCGCTAATCACCAGCGTACCGGGGCAGGCGGCTTTGATCGAGCCATGCGCCGCCCGCAGTAAATCCATATATTTCGCCGCGTCCAACGGTTCGTTGCCCCATTCATAGGCAAGATTCTGCTCGTTCCACACCTCAATTGCCTGCACTCTGCCACAATACCGTCCTGCCACCGCCCCGACAAAGGAAGCATAGGTAGCGGGGTCGGCAGGGGGACCGACCACGGCAGGGTCATGTCCTGCGGGGCGCGCCCAGCCCGGCGCGGCAAGAATGCTAAAGAGGAAGGGATTGTTGGGCGCACCGTTCACAATATCGTCAATCGGTCCCCAGCTGATGTCCCCCGGCGTGGTTTCAAAATCTTGCCAGCGAATCTGCTGTTTCAGCCATTGCAGGTTCATATCGGACGCGCCGCGCACCACCTGCGTCATGTTCTGATTAAAGAACTGCCCCTGAATGCCCCAGCCCATTGCGCCCGCAGGCGGCGGGGTGGGGGCAGGGGTTCCGCCCGGCGGGGGGGTCGGTTGGGGCGTAGCACCACCGCCGCCCGTCCCCGGAATAATCAAGACTTGTCCCACATAAATCACATAGTAGGGCGGACGCAGATTGTTCCGTTGGATGATACTTTGCGGGGTCACGCCGAACCGTGCCGCAATGCCATAGACCGTATCGCCCGCCCGTACCGTGTATTGGCTTTCGCCCGTCGGGGGTGGCGTGGGCGCAGGCGTACCCCCGGGAGGCGGAGTGGGTGGAGTGCCGCCCCCGGTTCCCGGAATAATCAGCACTTGCCCGACATAAATCACGTAATAGGGCGGGCGCAGGTTGTTCCGTTCGATAATGGATTGGGCAGTGACTCCGAAGCGGTTGGCAATCAGAATCACGCTATCCCCGGCGCGGACCGTGTACTGGGTTTCGCCGGTGGGCGGTGGAGTGTTGGGCGGCGGGGTTGGGGGCGTGCCGCCACCAGTGGGGATAATCAGCACCTGTCCCACGTAAATCACATAATAGGGCGGCTGAATGTTGTTGCGCTGTATAATGCTTTGCGGGGTGACACCGAACCGCGCCGCGATGCCATAGACGGTATCACCATAGCGCACGGTGTAGGGCGTTTCGCCCTGTAAGAGTGCGGTGGTTGCGGTTACATCCTGCGGCGGTATGCCGGTGGTGGCAACCGCATATTCAATCCCCTCCCACCGTTGAATCGTGTTTTCGTCGGTGGCACTGCCCACCAACGGAATATTCCCATTGGATGCCACGGTAAAGGCAACGATCACCGCGACGACGGTCAACGTGAGTGCTACCATCGCCCCTACTTTTCGGTGCAACTGTAAAGCTTTCATTCAACCTCCTGTCATGGGCAGGGACGCGCCATTGCGCCCCGCCGCCATACCCTGTTGATAGAACAAACGCAGACTCTGCCGCCATTGGCATATCAATCGGGTTCCACATTTCATTTAACCGCTATGGTAGAAGATGGGAGGCAAAGTAACAATGGGGAAAAGCGAGAGGAGAGCGGAGAGAACGGCAACGGCGTAAACCTCACCCCCCGACCCCCTCTCCACAATGGAGAGGGGGAGAATGGTAGGGGCGACAGCATCCGCCCAAAATTGTTACGCGCCGGGTGTGGGGACTGGGTGACAATCATTGACCGTCGTGTGTATGGCGTGACGGATGCTTCGCCCTGCCGTACGGATGGGACGCGGGAAACGACAAATTCACCACAGAGGATACAAAGGAAGAACGTCAGAATTTTTCGTAGGGGCGGGTCACACCTGACAGAAGGTATGGAATGGAACTGGCGATCCGCCCGCCGTTCGGATGGTGGGTAAGGTAGGTAGTCAAAAAGGATGCCCTTGTAGGATTACCTACCATTTCAGGGATGGGCAGGACGCAGAAAGCAGAAACGGCAACGGCGACCCACCCCCCTTCCCCCCTCCCGAGAGGGGGCGTGGAAAATGGAGAGCGGGTCGGGGAGTACTCTTACCCATAAAACATTTCTTTAATATATCGTTAGCAACCCTTTAGGAACAGAATCAAAAAAGAGCTTTATACTGTTGACAAAGCATAACCAAACTAGAAACAAAGTATAAAAAGAGTTAAAAGGAAGATGATATGGCACTCAGCAGACGGCTTCTCTGGGTCATGGTCGTGGTGGGGTGGCTGGGGGTACCATGGGGCGGTACGGCATATGCCGGTACGGGCGTAACCGTGTCATGGGATGGAACCTATGGAACAGGCACCCTTTTTGACACTGCCTATGATGTTCAACCCGCCCCGGATGGCGGTTTCATTGCGGTGGGGGTGCAGGATTACCGCATCCTTGTCGTCAAAACCGATGCTTCTGGGCAAGAACAATGGAGCCGTACGCTCAATTACAATAACTACAACGAAGGCGCGTACAGCGTTGAACCAACTCAGGATGGGGGATATGTTGTTATTGGGAGTCTTTATTTAACCTCTGCGCTGGAGTTTCGCCCCTGGTTGGTGAAGTTGGATAGTACCGGCACCACCCTCTGGTCTACGGAAGCGGGGGTCAGCGTCACCACACCCGTGGATTCGGCTATCATTCGCGGCATCGAACGCCCGGACGGCTCCTTTGTGGTGGTCGGGGGCAACAATTCCTTCAGCGATATTCAAACCCCCTGGGTATTGCTGGTGTCGGCAAGCGGCGAAGAGATTGGCTTCACCGAATATCCCGAACCGTTCCCCGGCTATGGCTCCGGCACCTATATCAGCAAAATCATCGCCACCGCCGATGGCGGCTTTGCGTTACTCGGCGGCACGGGTCCGATTCCGGGCAAAGCCTTTTTGTGGAAGTTTGATGCCAACGCAACGGCTGAATGGATAAAAACATATGAAGGGGATTTTTTCCGGGCGGCGTTCGGCGGAACACCCTTACCGGAGGGTGGGTATATTTTAACCGGCTGTGATTTGCCCAATTGTAACCGTACTGTCGTCCTGAAAACCGAGGCAGACGGAGATACCGTTTGGGCACGAAGCTATGACCCGCAAAGCGGAAACACACAGGGCAATGATATTTTTCCAACGGAGGAAGGCTATCTTCTGGCGCAAATCGGCTATGATGCGGCTGGCAGTACCACCTATCGTTCGGAACTGATTGCGCTGGACACGAACGGGTCGGTTCTGGCAGGAACCCCGCTCCGCCCGAACGAGCTCTCAACCTATCTCTACTCGCTCCGCCCCGTGATCGAAGGGGACACCATCGGGTTTATCGGTGCAGGCTACAACCGCACCTCTGCCTCGTCCGGCACGACAGAGCTCTACCTGGTACGCGGTACGGTGGAAGGGACCACGACCCCCAACCAGCCCCCCACCGCCCAACCGGACAGCTACAGTACGAACGAAGATCAGGGCTTCGTGATTGAAGCCCCCGGACTGCTGGCGAACGACAGCGACCCGGAGAACGACCCCATCACTGCTTATTTGGTGCAACCCGCGCCGAACGGAGCGGTTGCTATTTTTGAAGACGGGCGATTTCAATACACCCCGAATGAGGGCTTTGTCGGAACGGACATCTTTACCTATCGCGTCCGGGATCAATTTAATTTCAGCGACCCTGTGAACGTGACGGTGACGGTGAATGAAGCCATCAATCATGTGCCGGAGGCGGTAGCGGATTCCTACCGCACCGATGAAGATACGCCGTTGGTGATTCCGGCACCGGGGGTGCTGGATAATGACCGGGATGCCGATGGGGATGCCCTTACCGCCACGCTGGTAAACAGTACCTCGAATGGAACCCTTGCCTTCAACAGCGATGGCTCCTTCCTCTATACCCCCGCTTCCGGCTATCTCGGAAGCGACAGCTTCACCTACACCATCAGCGATGGGGTAAATACGAGTGCCGCCGCCACCGTTACCATTGAGGTTGTACCGCCCAATGCCTTTACGATTGCATGGCAAGCCAATTTTGGCGGCGACGGCTACGATATTGCCTATGACGTTACCCCCACCGGCGATGGCGGCTTTGTCACGGTCGGGGTACGAAATTACAACCTCTATGCGGTCAAGACCGACGGCAACGGGGGCCTGTTGTGGCAACAGGAACTCAGCCTGAACAATCTTAACGAAGGTGCATACAGCGTTGAAGAAACCAATGATGGCAACTACATCATTATCGGGAGTACGACTGTTGCCGGGAGTACTGATTATCGTCCGTGGCTGATAAAACTGGCAACGGATGGTACCCCCATCTGGTCTACCGAAAACGGGTTAACCCAGACCACGGATGTCAATTCGGCTATCATTCGCGGGGTTGAACG
>CBKYSX010000357.1:0-5016 GCA_966690745.1 uncultured Ardenticatenales bacterium | reverse complement strand
GCTTTCATGAGTTTCTCCGCATCGGGTAGATTGGGTTAGGGTAGTCGCATGAACCATGAGGGGCGAGATTTCTTTCATGCGATTGCCCCGGATTGGGTGTAGGTAGGGTTGAACTGTCTTTTCCGAATGGACTTAATTCCTGATCATCTTGCCGGTTAATGCAAGAAAAACATCTTCAAGGCTTGAATGCTCCACGCGCAAATCAGCAGGGTACATATGATGCTGATCTAATGCCACCGCAACCCGTGCCAGAAGGGGGCCATGACCCTCCACGATGATGTGATGATTCTCCTGAGATATGGAAGTGACACCTTCTACCGCGTTCAATTGACGTGGCTCGAAACCGTTGGAAGCCGTGAAATGCACCCTACTTTCGCCACGAAATTCATGGATTAAGGTGGCGGGGGTATCAAGTGCGATGAGGTGTCCCCTATCAATGATTGCCACCCGATCTGCCAGTTTTTCCACTTCGTCCATATAGTGTGAAATCAAAATGACGGTTTTGCCCTGGTCGCGAATGGCAGTGACCAGTTCCCACGTCGCCCGGCGTGACTGCGGATCAAGACCCGTCGTAAGTTCATCGAGGAAAACGATTTCCGGGTCATTGAGGAGTGCCAGACAAATGAACAACCGTTGCTTCTGCCCACCGGATAGGGTTGCAAATTGAGCGTTGCGTTTGTCGCCTAACCCCCACTGCTCCAGCAGGGGTTCCCAGGCGATGGTTCGTTCGTAAAATGAAGCGTACAGATCAATGGCTTCCCACACTTTCATACGATCCGGTAATGCCGCCTGCTGTAATTGGGTACCGATTCGATTCCCCAATTCGCGTGCATCGCGTTGTGGGTCAAGCCCTAAAACCGAGATTTGACCGCCATCTGCTTTGCGTAACCCCATGATGGTTTCAATGGTTGTCGTTTTACCTGCACCATTGGGACCAACAATACCGAAGATTTCTCCCTTTTGCACGGAGAACGATACCCCATCAACCGCTACCACTTGCCCGTATGATTTTTGAAGATGGTGAACTTCAATGACGTTTGACATAGTTACTCCTTAAAATTTGTCTGATTTCGACTGTGTTACGCACTTCAATCGTGAGGTTAAAAATAATTCCCTGCGGGAATTATTTTTAACCTCAACTGCAAAACTCATATGGTTACCGACGGTCAGAAAGGATCGTTGTTGCGCCAATGGCAATCAGAGCAATGGGCCAGAGGCGTTCCATATTGATGCCAACAATGGTTGCGGCAATAAAGACAAAGGGAAAGAGGCTACACATCAGCGTGGCAAGCACTCTATTGGATACATACCCATCTTCCCGGTAAAGATGGTATGCACGCACGACAATCCAGTAGACCGGTAAAAGCCCCATTACTAACCAGATACTGCGCCCAAAAATAGACGCACCGGATATGGCAAGGAGAAATACGATCCCCAGTAACATCTGGAATCCTCCTTGAGCAGAATTGCTTTGTTTGTTGCTTTCAGGTATGTGGTTAGATTTCATCGCGTCCTCCAATCTGCTTGTTAAAACATCTAATAACAGAATAAGCGCGTATAGAGGAATTGAAATCAACTCACGGATTGAAATCTGAGGGACTGATGGGTGGAATGAGAGGTCAACCAAATAGTGCTGTGGTATCAACCAAATGGTTGATAGGTGGATTTGCATGACGGAAGCTATAAAGTATAAAAAAGAGCCAGCGAAGGTGCTTCGCTGGCTCTTTTTTATGTAATTTACTGAGATTTAAGCCTCTTTGACCTGATGGATTTGAATCAGATTCCCGCAGGTATCATCCAGCATCGCCACAATAGTGGTGCCTACGTCGGTTGGCTCAATCGTGAACTCTACCCCTAATTCCTTTAACCGCTCATACTCCGCGTAAATATCCTCGACCTCGAAGGTTGTAAAGGGAATGCCATCGCGCACGAGTGATTCCTTCAGTGCTTTCATGGCGGGGTATTCGGCATTGGGTTCCAGAAGCAATTCGACCCCATCTACTGCTTCAGGCGAAACAACCGTCAACCAACTGGCATCGCCCAACGGAATGTCGCGCTTTTTAACAAAGCCCAATTTCTCCGTGTAAAACTTGAGGGCTTTCGCCTGGTCTTGTACGGAGATACTTGTTACCGTGATTTTCATGGCTTGATCCTTTCCTCAATAAGGCTGTTGCAGAGGCACAGCCTAGGGTACGGAATGCGCGGGGACTAACACCAAACTGCTTCTTGAACGCCTTACCGAAGGCGGTATGCGATTCATAGCCCGCCGCGAGTGCCACCACCATGATGTCTACCGCCCCCATGCGCAACTTCTGCCCGGCGCGAAGCAAACGGATACGGCGCACATAGCTGACGGCACTTTCGCCGGTACAGCCCGTAAAGACGCGGTGAAAGTGAGGTATGGAGAAGCCCGCAAGGTCGGCAAGGCGTTCTCGATTGAGGGGTTTGTCAAGGTGTTGGCGGATATAGCGTTGCACTTCTTCAATTCGCTCTTGATGAATGAGCACATCCGGTGTTGCAGTTCCCATAACACCACTATATCTTTCTTCGTATGGGGAGGGGTAGTCCTATCGTATCACGTTCAGATTCTACTATTCTATTGCGCCACTATTCATACCTTTCCCATAGGTACTGAATATGGCGAGAGAGGGAAGCCCGTTATCGTTCCGAAAATTCGCCTGAGAGAATAGGTTTTATATCAATAATAGGTGTGTCGTTGATGGCTTCCAATGAAGAAACATGCACCCTGTTTTCTACAACGCCCAACATCCTAACGCGATGAAGTCCTATCGGATTGGGGCGGTCCGGCGACCTTGTGGCAAAGACCCCCGTTAGCGGCCAGGTAAGGTCATCGCGGGGGTGAACTTGAAGTACATTTCGTTGTGCCTTATGAAGCCAGGTCAGGACCAAAAGGTCATCCCCGATTTCAATCCCTTTTAAAGCCCCTATAACGTCCGGCACAAGTTCTAACCACGCATCCGGTGCACCTTCATCGCCCTGCATAGGTGCATCTTGAAGACTATCGAGGTTGGAACGAACACTACCAATAGGGGTAATTGTATAGTCAGTTGCACTCATAAAATTTCGTTGCGCGGTATGTTATCGCAGTGGGTTGGTTATCTGATTTCATAGATGTTTATAAAGATATGTACGAATTAGCCAAAAAAAGGAGGCGGGGTTGCAACCCAGCCTCCTTTTTGAATTTTGCCTGTGCTTATTTCCCCAGTCCTTTTGCCATAAAATTACCGATACTGTTCACCGCTTGTTGACGGGATATCAGTTTGGTCTGCAAAAACATAAAGAGTTTGTTGACCAAGCCCGGTATGACCATATGCCGTTTGCCGAGATTTGTCAGAACTTCTTTCACCACCGGGTCAGTCTCCGAAATCATATATTGGGGGTACCGAGATAAAGCATCCCCTTGCGTTTTCATCAACCCGGCGGCAACCACGACCACATCTACCCCTGTTCCCCTTAACTCGTACCACAACGCCTCGCCCAAGGCAATTTGGAACGCTTTGTTGGCAGAATATGCCCCTGTAAAGGGTGCAGGTAGTAAACCTGCGCCGGATGCGACAATAACGATCGCCCCTTGCCCACGCTCACGCATTTGATTGCCAAAAGTGTGAATCAGAGAGGTATAGGCACGGGCATTAACATCCATCATGCGGTGATGTGTCGCCAAATCCATATCCAGGATTTTGGGGGTGTTCGCGGGAGTATACATGTGGTTACAGACCAACAAACCAACCTTGATATCCTGCATCGCCCTGATGATGGTCTCTATGCTTGCAATCGGAGCCAAGTCTACCGCAATGGTTCGCACCTTAACACCGTAGTTTTGGCGCAATTCCTCGGCACGTTGTTGCAGTTCTGCTTCCAGAATATCCAATAACACGATATTCATCCCCTGCTCTGCAATCTGCCGGGCAAAGGTATAGCCCAATCCCTCAGCACGAGCCGCGCCCGTTATTAACGCCCAATCGCCGTATCGTGCCTTTAGTGAGATGGTCATGCAAAGCTATCCTTGCTCCGAAGTTAAATGCTGGCGGATATGGGGACACCCGGCTTCGGCGGCAGAGCGAATGGTTTCCGCATCGGTGAGTTCTGCCAACGGTTTGCGGCGGTAGCGCACCCGCACCGCCGACGGACGGTTGGCTCCGTTCCCGGTAACGATGTGGATGTCCTTGCTCAACAATTCAACATCGAATTGTTGGAAGAAAAGCGCGGTAATGATTGCCATTTCGTTTTTGGCGAAATTCATGCCCGTACACTTATGAATGCCCCCGCCAAAGCCAACAATCGCAAAACTATCTTTGCCCTCGCCCCGTTCAGGTGAATAGCGCAAGGGGTCGAATTGGTAGGGGTTGGCAAAAACGGTGGGCATATTATGAGAAGTTTCGCCGCTGACCATCAATCGCCACCCCGTCGGGATTTCATAGTCCCCCAGGGTAATCGGGGATTCAACCGTACGCAGTTGGGTATCTGCCGAAGGGCGCATCCGGGTGGTTTCATCCACCGCCCAATAGATGTATTCCAGTTTGCTTAATACTCCGGCATCAATGGGTTGACCATAGAGGGTTTGGGCGCGAATTTCCGCCTGTACGGCTTTTAAGCACTCAGGGTGTTGAAGCAACAGCGCGATGAGCCATGCGGCTTGTCCGGCGGTGGTTTCATGCCCTGCAAAAATCAACCCCATAAATATCGTGACGATATTGTCGTCGGACATAATCGTGCCATCTTTTTGGGGTGTCGTCAGCAGAGTGGTAATCAGGTCATCGTAGCGGTCGGGATGGTCGCGCCGTTTTTGGATGATATGATGTAGGGTGGCGTGGATTTTTTTCTTGGCACGGTCCCGCCGCCGGAATTTAGGCAGGGGCAGGGTGGGGGGTAATACTGTGTCAAGCGATTTGCTGATGTCAATATATTCTTTCCAGAAGGCATCCCCCAACTCGGTTTCATAGTCCGGTCCAATCAGGGTACGCCCCGCCACATATTGCGTAAGGGTCAGCATCG
>CBKYSX010000356.1:0-5052 GCA_966690745.1 uncultured Ardenticatenales bacterium | reverse complement strand
CAGGGAATTGAACCTGCACTCATCCAATACATTTTTAATTTACAAGGAATTACCGATGCGGCAGTTGGTCAACACGAATCTGCAATTAAATCCTATTTGAAGGCATTAGAATATGCGGATCGTAGCAAAGATGTCAACGCGCAACTAACCATTTTACTGAACCTGGGGATCAGCTATGGGCAGGTCGGTAAATTGCAGAACGCCATTGATACGTTCCACATTGCATTAGGGCGCGACCCCGACCGTCGTGCCCACATCCGTCATCATGTTTTAATCCATAACAATTTGGCATTTGCCTACCAGAATGCGGGACGTGCCAATGAAGCCCTCCATTATGCCCGGCGCGGCTTGATGATGGTGGAACGTCATCCAGCCCCTGATTTACAGGCGGTGCTGTGTAATACCATCGGTAAGATTTTTATTGCTCAAGGGGAATATGAACGTGCCTTTAGCACTTATCAAGAGGCGTTAACGGTTGCACAGCAAGCGGGGCAACGTCAGACTGAGACCCGTGCGTTGCGTGGGCTGGCGGAGGCGGAATGGGGGCTGGGGCATCATCGCGAAGCGGTTACCACTTTAGAAAGAATTATTCAAACCTCCGGAATCCATAAAGACCTTTTGCTTGAATGTTACGACCTACTAGCCAATTATAATGAAACGTTGGGCAATATTGCGACAGCATTAGCCTTTTACAAAAATTATCACACTCTTTTTGCCGAAACCATTAATGAACATACTCAACAACGGGTTGACCATTTGCAAGTGGTGAATAGTACCGTGCAAGCCCGCAAAGAAGCGGAACAGTATCGTTTGCGCTCGGATGAGCTAGAGCAGAAGGTGCATCAGGGGCAAATTGAGATGTTGGAACGGCTGGCGGTAGCGGTGGAAAAGCGAGACGACGAAACCGGTGAACATATGCGCCGGGTCAGCTATCTCATCCGCGAAATGGCTTTGCGCTTGGGATATGAGCCGGAATACGCCGAACAGATGGCAATGGCATCCCGCCTTCACGATGTTGGTAAAATTGGTATTCCCGATGTTATTTTGCTAAAACCGGGTAAATTAGCCCCACTCGAATATCAAATTATCAAACGGCATACGATAGTAGGGGCGGAAATGCTCTCTAAAAGCACGTCGCCCTTATTGAAGATAGCGGAAATTATTGCCCTCAGTCACCACGAAAATTGGGATGGCTCCGGCTATCCCTATGGCTTGAAAGGGAATGATATTCCGCTTGAAGGGCGCATGGTACGCATTGTAGATGCCTATGATGCTTTGATTAGCAAAAGACCTTACAAAGAGGCATGGACCCAAGAACAGGCATTGTCAGAAATCCGCCGTTGTGCCGGGATTGAATTTGACCCTGTATTAGTAGAGCATCTTGCCGAAATGGTGTCGGAACTTCCCCACGACTTCGCACCTTAACCCATCCCGTTGCCATAGGTTTAAGTACGGGCACGGGCATGATTTATGGTGTATATACCTACAACCCGGTTTATAAATAGGTAACTACACCATATAAACAGCCTTATTTTACTTAGGTTTCTCTTATCAATTTAAGGACTTTCGTCCCTATTTGTATCTGTTCAACTATTGACTATTCGGGCATTCAATGTTATGCTTGAAAAGTATCTTCACTACGCACCCCTTCAAAGGAGCTGACCCTAATTATGAAAGCACGAGCCTTTTCAATCATTATGCTTGCCTTGCTGTTAGCGTCTATCCTCATCGGGATGCAAAGCAACACTGCTCATGCGTGGGAGTATGACCTGGGTCGCCCGCCGACAGCAACCCAATGACGGATTTATCCTTAATTTAGATTACTCCCCTTATTACATCTCTATTCACCGGAAGGAAGCCAAACTTGGCTTCCTTTTTGTTTGGTTATTTACGATTCGAGAGCAAGGTTGCTGTTTCTAACTGTCCTGCGCTATACTGTTGGTTCTGATTCCACAAAGGAGTGGTCTTTCATGGTGCAATCTTTTTGCATATGAAAGACCTTATTGTGTATGGCTAACATCTTTCCATTTACCTCTATCGTGGGGCAACAACGCATGAAAATGGCGTTGGTGCTGAACGCGATTAACCCCCGCATTGGTGGGGTGCTGATTCGCGGCGAACGCGGTACCGCCAAAAGCACGGCGGTGCGTGCCCTTGCCGCATTGTTGCCCGAAATTGAAGTGGTCGAAGGCTGTCCTTTTGGCTGTAATGCCACTGACCCCAAAAATCTTTGTGATTACTGTAAAGTGCGCCTTCAAGAACATGGCGCATTGCCCATCACCACACGCCGCACCCGCATGGTAGATTTGCCTGTGAGTGCCACTGAAGACCGTGTGGTGGGAACGCTGGACATTGAAACGGCTATCAAACGGGGCGAAAAACGGTTTGAACCGGGCGTACTGGGCGCGGCAAACCGGGGTGTGTTGTACGTGGACGAAGTGAACCTGCTGGATGACCACGTAGTAGACTTATTGTTGGACTCTGCCGCAATGGGTGTGAACGTGGTGGAACGGGAAGGTATCTCGTTTAGCCACCCTGCCAGCTTTGTGCTCGTAGGGACGATGAACCCTGAAGAAGGGGAATTGCGACCCCAATTGTTGGACCGCTTTGGTTTCTGGGTCGAAGTTGGCGGCATCAGCGACCCCGAACAGCGCATGGCAATTTTGCAACGGCGAATTGATTTTGAGCAAGACCCCGAAGGCTTTTCCGCAAAGTGGGAAGGGCGTGAAGCCGAACTCTCCCACAAAATCGCCGCCGCCCAGAATCGCTTGCCCCATGTCACCTATGACAACAACCATCTCTATTCCATCGCCCAATTAACGGGCGAATTGGGTGTGGATGGACACCGCGCCGACCTGACAATCCTCAAGGGGGCGTTGGCACATGCCGCGCTCAACGGGCGACTGCGGATTAACGAAACCGATATTCTGACTGCCGCTCAACTCGCCTTGCCCCACCGCATGAAACGCCGCCCCTTGCAAAATGCCGAACGGGAAATGCAGGCATTGCAGGACAAGCTGGAAAAGGCGATGGAAGAAGCGCAGGAACGTGCTGACCAGAATGCCGAAATGGATGAAGCGGCGGGTGAGGGTAAAAAAAAACCGATGACGATTTAGAGGAGGACAAGGGCGATGGCGAACAGGGCGACGATACCGATATGCCCCAGGATGCCACCGCCCGCCCTCAACCCGTTCCCGACCGTTCTTCCGAGAACGCCGAAGAAGGGAATGAGCGGAATGTTAATGTTGGTAGTATCTTTGAACCGCAACGAATTGCCACCAACCTCGACAAAATGACGCGACACAGTGCGGGCAAACGTTCTTACACCCGCACCAACCGTAAACGGGGACGTTACATCAAAGCGCAACAAATGCGGGGCAAGCCATCGGATGTTGCCTTTGATGCAACCCTGCGCCGTTCCGCCCCCGAACAAATCCACCGCCGCGACGAAGGATTAGCCCTTTCGATTCGCCCCCATGAATTACAACAAAAGGTACGGGTGCGCCGCGCCGCCAACCTGATTTTGTTTGTAGTAGATGCCTCCTGGTCTATGGCGGCAAGCGAACGGATGGAAGCCACAAAAGGGGCAATTCTTTCTCTGCTCAAAGATGCCTATCAAAAGCGGGACAGCGTGGGACTGATTACCTTCCAAAAAGACCGCGCCACGATTGTTTTACCCCCGACCAACAGTGTAGACCTTGCCGAACGCGCCCTTGCCAATATCCCGGTAGGAGGCAAAACACCCCTCTCCAGTGGCTTGTACAACGCCCTTGAAATTATTGAACGGGAACAACGGCGCAACCCTGAAGTCCGTTCTCTTACGATTCTCCTCACGGATGGCGCGGGTAATGTCAGTATGGGTAATCTGCCGCCCCAGCAGGAAGCCATCCAACTCGCCAAAATCTTTAAAGAGCGTAAATTTCGGGCAGTGGTTATTAATACCGAACACGAAGCCTTTGACCGTGGCTTGGCGCAATCCCTCGGTGATGCGATGGATGCCGAAACCTTCAGCCTCAAAGAGTTTAGTGCCGACGCGCTGAGGGGGGTCGTCGCTTCAAGGCTTTGACGTTTAGTTGTTGCGTATTGTGTGTTGAGCGTTTTTGTTGGTTGTCCGCCGTTTCCCCGCCCTAAAGGGACGGGGCTAAATACATGTGCTTCCTGCAAGCGTTTGGTATAACAAGTGTTTTTCGCAAGCACATGTATCTAGCACGGTGGCTTTAGCCCCGTGACAAGGGATTTCCATCGAAAACATGCAATACGCAACACGCAACATGCAACATCTCCATGTCCCGCACCTTCTTCTATCCCAACCAACTCCTCACCCCCCGCCACCTGGCGCATTTGCACGATAGTGTGCAGGCGGCACTGCGCCAGATTCGCCTTGCCCTGGGAACAGGGGTCATTTTTTATGGCTTTGAAGTCAAGGTGGAAGGCAATCAACTCATTGTCACGCCGGGGTTGGGCTTTGATGGCGAGGGGCAACCGATTCTGCTGGAAGGACCGTTGGTGTTGCCCTTCCCAATTGAGAGTGACCCTCTAATTCTCTGTCTACGCTACCATGCACTGGTAGACGAAATTGACAACGAGGGTCGCCCTCTGCGCGAACGGGACAGTATTACGATTACATGGCTGGCTTCCCCCCCCCGTGATGAGAACATACTGCCTCTGGCGCGGGTTCAACGCACCGCGCAGGGGTGGATGATAGATGGCACAATAGCCCGTCGTGCCGCGCCATTGGCGCATCGCCATACAGGGGAAGTGCATGAGGATCGTCGCGGGCGGTTGCGCTATGATGGCACACCCGTAGCGGGTAGCGATAGTAGTAATAGTAGAGAATGGCAATCCGCCCTGCAAAAAGTTGACATAACCTTATCGCAACAGATCAATGCCCTAAGGCAGTTATTGGGGGAGTGGCAATCCCAACTTCAATTGCAAGCATTAGAAGTGGAAGAACTGCGCGGGGAAGTCGCTGAAATTTCCGAAGGGGCACGTGGCGGTGGGAGAGGCGGCGACTGGCAGGAAGTGGTTGCCAATTTGCGCGAGGAGTTTGCC
>CBKYSX010000355.1:0-5053 GCA_966690745.1 uncultured Ardenticatenales bacterium | reverse complement strand
AATACCCGCGATTCGTACTCTTTCAGCTCAGTAGTGACAAACCGTTCGGCATTAACGAGTGTTTGTCGCCGTTCATACTCTTTCGGCACCAGGGCATCATTGGCGCGACTGACCTCAATGTAATAGCCAAAGACCTTGTTATAAGAGACTTTCAGGCTTGAAATCCCGCTCCGCGAACGTTCCTTCTCCTGCAACCCGGCAATCCAATCCCGCGCAAACTTTGCCCCTTCGATAATTCCCGCCAATTCTTCGGAAAACGTCGGACGAATAAAGCCTGATTTGTTCATTACGGCGGGCGGTTCATCCATGATGGCTTGATTCAGCAAATCCAGAATTGAAGCGCAGGGGTCTAAATCGTCCGGGTGAAGCGGTTCGGGTGGGTTTTCCAACCCCATGCGAAGCAAGCCTGCCAGAATCAATTGCAGGGTCGGGATATGCTGTAACGAAGCACGAATTGCGCCTAAATCGCGGGGAACCGCATTACCACTGAGGACCCGGTTGGTTAAACGCTCAAGGTCAGAAACCGCTTTCAACGCGCCCGCTAACTCTAACCGTAGCACGGTGCGGTCATAAAATGCCTGTACCGCATCCAGCCGCGCCTCCAACACATCTAAATGCAAAAGGGGTTGGCCTACCCATTGGCGCAATAGTCGCGCCCCCATGGGCGTTTGGGTCTGATCCAGCACATCCAACAGGGAATTTTTGACCCCTCCCTGCACCGATTCGGTCAATTCCAGATTGCGGCGTGTGGCGGCATCCAACATCATGTAGCCGCGGGTGGAATACGTAACCAGTTTTTCAATCTGGGGAACGTTACCCTTCTGGGTTTCCCTCGCATATTCCAATGCCGCGCCCGCCGCCCGTATCGCATAGGGCAAATCGCTACACCCAAATCCATCCAGCGATTGCACCCGGAAATGGTCTAGCAGGGTACGGCGGGAACGCCCCAATTCCCAATGAAAGGCTTCATAGGGGGTGCGGGGAAAACCGCGGGGGTCCTGCGTGGCGCGGCGTTGCGGACCCACAATGCCCGGTTCATCTTCCTGAATTGGCTCAATCAACTCGGCGGGAGCCAGCCGTTCTAACTCTTCCTCTACCTGCTTTTGCCATGTCGCCCCGCTAAATTGGGTACAGGCAAATTCCCCGGTGGTAATTTCCAAAAATGCCAATCCCGCTTTCCCAACCTTTTCGTCCCGAATCAATGCCACCAGATAATTACTGCGGCGGGCATCCAACAGGGTCGGGTCGGTAATCGTTCCGGCAGTAACCACCCGTCGCACCTGCCGCTCCATCAAGCCGGAGCCGGGGTCGCCCATCTGCTCGGCAACCGCCACCTTGTACCCTTTTGCGACCAATTGGGCGATGTAACTTTCGGCGGAATGATAGGGAACGCCCGCCATCGGGTTGGTGTGCCGTTTGGTCAGCACCAAATCCAATTCGCGGGCGCAGAGATGGGCATCTTCATCAAAGGTTTCGTAAAAGTCCCCTAACCGGAAAAATAAAATACAGTCGGGGTATTGGCTTTTGAGGTCGAGATATTGTTGTCGGGAAGGGGTAACTTTTTCGGACATACCCCTTATTATACGTGAGCAGTGCGTCCGCTACGAATTGTTATGTTGAGTACGAACCGGGTCCCAACGGGATAGTTCTTGAATTCCATCATAGTAGTAGGTACGGGTAAACGCCATCCCTATCGAAAAGGCAAACCATCCCGCCAGTGCCGGGGCGAGATGAATCAAATCGTTGTAGCCCGCCATCGGATGGACAAAAACAGCACAGCCAAAGCCAATTGTTCCGGCAAGGAACCACGCCTGCCACAAACTGCGGGACGGGCGACCCCACCGGACACTCATTAAAAAAGTAATCCCTGTTGTTAAAATCGCGCCGCCAAAACCGGAGCGGTCATGGGCGATCAGCGGAATCAGTCGCGGATTAATGATATCCAGTTCCATCGGGTGTAGGTGGAGAAAATGAACATCCTGCGGCACAAAAACAATCGTGGAGCCGAGGGTCAGAATCGTTGCCCCTGCCGCCACCATCCCAACCCCCGTCAGATACAAGCCAATTTTCCCTATCCCTGTTACCGTGCACCATTCTAAGCGTTCAGAAGAGGATTGACGACGGTGGTGGATGGAAGCCGTGCGCCATAACCCCGCCCCGTAAATGGGAAACAAAATCAGCAAGGCAGTGGCGTGCCATACATCCAAATAGCCATATTCAAGAAACGCCAGAAAACTGGCAAATCCCACGCCGCCGCTTACCAGCAACGTCCACCACGCCCATCCTTCGCCCTGCTTTAAGGGAAACTCTACTAACCACAAATACATCACCCCGATGGCAATCAACGCCCCACCAAAGGCACCCCGGTCATGCATCATAAAGTCCACCACGCGGCACTGATTGATAGCACACAATGCGTCGTAGCTCATCCCTAAGAATGCAAGATCGTGTGGCAAGAGCTGGTCGGTCATTGCCAGATAAAGGGCGAAACCGCCCGAAAGCACTAAACTTAAACCCACAAAAGATAACAGTGAATACCCCTCACCGATCAGCACAGCGCAAAAACCGCGATTGTCATGGATGTGAGATTGAGGATAGATGTACATTACAGTTTTCCATAAGTGAACGTGTTCAATTTATAGTATACTGACCTCGCTTTGATTTTGCAAGCTCTATTTCCAACAAATATAAAAAGGATTGGAATGGCAGTGCCATCCCAATCCTTTTTCGCTCGACAGGTTTGTCTATTCTACAATCACCAATGGAACCGCACTCCCACCCCCTGCCGTAACATTTAACAACCCTGTTGCCCCCAACCGCACCCCTGCCCCCGTTACCAGTCCGGGTCCGTAGGTGTACGGGTCAATGTCCATAAAGCGCGGCGCGAATACAAGTTTATTCTCCGTCCAGGTCGGAAATTCCTGTGTGGCAAGCGGAATCCGTTCCTGCACCACCCACGGGCTTTCGCTGGCGGCGGCATGAGTTAAGCCTGCCCGCCATTCCTCGCTCCCCGATTCCCAGCCCAACATCACCCCTTTGCCCCCGTATTCACCGTTGGGTTTTAGCACGAACTGCTCCCGGCGATTTTCAAGGAAGGGCAACAAATCTATCGTGCGTCCGTTGCGGGTAGTGTACCCATCCCGCACCAGACGCGTCCAGGGCAAATGGGTTTGAATCGCAGCACGTTGGGCAGGGGCAAACACGGGGGAATCGGCATATTCCGAAAGCAGGGCAAACAATGCCTTCTTAAAAATCATCTGAATCCGGTAGGAATTCACCACACAGGCGATTTTATCCCGCATACAGGTGGTCAAAATATTGTCCAGCCCGATTCGTTCCAAAATCTCCCCGACCAAAACCCGCTTGTAGACAATATCAATGCGTTTACCGCTTAAGGTATCCCACAAGCCGCCATCTTTAATTTCCAGCGCGGCGGGGTGGCTAATCAATGCGGGGTAACCATTTTCTTCAAAATGAGTTTGGCATAAAACAAATTCAGGAGCCGTACCTAATCCTTCCCAATCAATAATCCCTATCGTGGGGTGCGCTTTGGTTCCACCCCATGTATGATAATGGCGCAGAAGCATGGGAAGCAGGTCGTCTAATGCCCGAACCGGAGTAAAAAACTGTTCTTTTCTAATTGCCTTCATCGTGGGCAGATTGGCGAATAGATCCCCCAATTCATGCCCGAACGCCAGTCCGCCGGGGCTGTCGGCGTTGTATTCGACAAAACGCAAAACCCTGTTGGTATCAATAAAACCATCCAGCCGCCCGATACCATCCGGCGCGGGAAAGCCGGGGTCAAGGTGAATTGCCGCCTCTTCTACTTTTGACAACCCCATCTGCGCCCGCATTTTTTCATCTGCCATCAACCAATGGTGCATCACCCCGATTGCGCCGTAGAAAAGAGTACTGGCATGAATCACCCGGTCATAATCAGCACGCGACATGAACATCGGGCGCAGAACGGTGCAGATATAGCGGTCCCGAAAACGGAGGTTGTGTGCCTCCATGCCCGCTTTTAATTCTTCCCATTGGCTTTGTGGGTCATGGGTAGCAAGGTGTTCGTGGTAGAAGGAGATGAGGGAGTCCATACAGCATAGTACACGCTACTGTTGCGTGTTGCATGTTGCATGTCATGGAGGGATAAGTTTGGGTTTCCTTGAACTGCTTGTAGAACATTCGCCCACCCCCGCCCTAAAGAACGGGGCTAATAAACATTTGTTGTCGTTTGCTTATTAGCACGGTCACTTTAGGGCGGGGATGAGAGTTGCCCAGTCAGTCCAATCAGAAAACACAGAACTTTCCCGTACATTCATGCAACATGCAACACGCAATATGCAACGCCATTTCACCAGGGATTGCCGATAAAGGTAGACCAGTGCATATCTCGTTGGGCGGGAGGGTTCAGGGCAATTTGAATGACATAGCTTGCCATTTTATCCACTACCCAGCCGAAATAGCGTTCGCCCAGACTGGAGATGTCGAAATCGGGAGCGGAGTTCATAAAGTCAATCGCGTAGGGTACACCATCCCGTATCGCAAACTCCACCGTATTCATGTCATATCCCAACGCTTCGCACAACTGCAAAGCCTCTTGTTCACAACGGTGGCGCAATTCTTCCGAGAGCGGGGGTTGGTTATCCTGATACCGTTCAAAATGGGGAACACCCGGATTCCACAACGCCGCCAAGACATCGCGCCGCCCCACGACCACACAACGTACATACTGTTGCCACTTGATATATTCTTGTAGAATCAGCGTCATTGTGCCGCTGGTGTTGTAGACACGCCACAAATCATCCAATGTCTCAATTTTATAGACATCTTTCCAGCCGCCCCCCCAATGGGTTTTCAGAATGGCGGGCAACCCGGTATATGACACAATTTCGTCCCACTTTAAGGGATATTCCAGATTGCGAAGGGATTCCGTCACAATACCGGGAATGTAATCTTTGTTCGGTAGAACCACCGTTTTTGGTACATGGACCCCGAGTTTGGCGGCGAGAGAGGTACCAAAATATTTATCGTCGGAAATCCGCCAGAAAGGATT
>CBKYSX010000354.1:0-5060 GCA_966690745.1 uncultured Ardenticatenales bacterium | reverse complement strand
TTTGCGCCCCGATGACCGTCCGCAGGTAAAATCCCCTACCGATGCGGCAAATCTGCTGATGGGGGAAATGTCTTATTTTCAGCAGGAGCATTTGCGGGTGCTGTTGTTAGACACCAAAAATTTTATCATCAACAATTGGCGGCAATCGTTGTACAAAGGAAGCCTCAATTCCAGCGTGGTACGGGTGGGAGAGGTTTTCCGGGAGGCGATTCGCAGTAATGCCGCCGCGCTGATTGTGGCGCATAACCACCCATCGGGCGACCCGACCCCTTCCCCGGAAGATATACGTGTGACCCGCGAACTGTGCGCGGCGGGGAAATTGCTGGAAATCGAATTACTCGACCACCTCGTCATCGGCGCGAACCGCTTTGTTTCGATGAAGGAGCGGGGGTTGGGGTTCTAAACAGAAAGCAGGACGCAGAAAGCGGACATCAGAAACGACAACGACTTACGAAAACCACAAAGGTCACAAAGAGCAGAAACAGCACAACTACCTGTCTTTCTTTGTGGTCTCTGTGTCCTCTGTGGTTGATTGTCGTTTCTGGATATTGATTTCTGCTTTCTGTCTTAAAGGATAACGATGAAGTTATATGAACAGTATCATGCGCCCGCCTCTTTAGAGGAGGTGTTGGCGTTGCTGGCGGAAATGGGGGCTTCGGCGCGGATTATTGCGGGGGGCACCGATTTGCTGGTGGAATTAGACCGTAAAGTACGGACAGTTCCCACGTTAATTGATATTACGCGGATTGCGGGTCTGGATTCCATCACCGAGCAAGATGGCGTGATAACCCTGGGTCCGTTGGTGACACATAATCAGGCTTCCAATTCCGATGTGATTCTGGCACAGGGCTTCCCGTTGGCGCAGGCGGCATGGGAGGTTGGTGCGCCCCAACTGCGGAATCGCGGCACGATTGCAGGGAATCTGATTACCGCTTCCCCCGCCAATGATACGATTACGCCCCTGATGGCATTGGAAGCGGAGGTACTGATTCGTTCCCTTGAACGGGGCGAACGGGTGGTTGCGTTGGGGCAATTTTATACAGGGTTCCGCAAGGTAGACCTACAGCCCGACGAGATGGTAACAGGGGTGCGATTCAGGGGGTTGGGGGAAGGGGAATCGGGGGCATTTTATAAGCTAGCATTGCGCCGCGCACAGGCGATTTCGGTGATTAACGCCGCAGTGGTGTTGCGCGGGACGTATGCCAGAGTCACATTGGGGTGTGTCGCCCCGACGATTATTCACACCCCCGAAGCCGAAGCGGTGTTACAAAGCCGTCCGTTGACGGATTCTCAAATCGAAGAAGCGGCGCGATTGGCGGCGGAGGCGGCAAGCCCGATAGATGATGTGCGGGGTCCGGCAACCTATCGGCGGCAGATGGTGGCAGTGGTGATGCGCCGCCTGTTGACCGCTTTACGGGATGGGCGTGAACGGGAAAATTATCCCGACCGCCGCGCCAATTTGTGGGACGCACCGTTGCATCCCATCAGCCCTACGCTACCCCGCCCCGATGCCATTTCCGCCACGATTAACGGGCAGGAAACGGCGATGGCGGGCGCGGAAGGCAAAACCCTGCTCCGTGCCTTGCGTGACCATGCCCATCTGCCGGGGACGAAAGAAGGCTGTGCTGAGGGGGAGTGTGGCGCGTGTACGGTTTGGTTGGATGGGGCGGCAGTGATGAGCTGTCTGGTTCCGGCGGAACGGGCGCATGGCGCAACCATTACCACCATTGAGGGATTGCAAACGGGAGAAACATTGCACCCCGTTCAAGCCGCTTTTGTCGAAAAAGATGCGGTGCAGTGTGGCTATTGCACCCCCGGTTTTATTATGAGCGCGGCGAAACTGCTGGAGGAAAAGGGGGGCGATTTTACCGAAGCCGAATTGAAACAGGCAATTAGCGGCAATCTCTGTCGCTGTACGGGCTATTACAAAATTATGGAAGCGGTACGGGCGGCGGGGGATCGCATCATGGAATAGTTGAAATTACCGCCGGAATGGATATGATAGGTGCAACTCCCCCCGCGCTTTAGGCAAAGGGGAAGGTAGAGCTATAACCACCCACGATGAAGCCATTGCAAGGAAGCGCGACTGTTCGCGCTTCTTTTTTGTTGGGTGGAGTGAGCTACCTATAGATTTATCCGCCAAATGGCGTAGAAATTTTGCAGGGTTGGACGTGGCGAAACAGAGCAGGTTTTTGGTAGGCTGTCGGGCGAGGTGAATGATGATGCGACCCACAACCAAACCTACCGATAACATTACCCTGTTGGCACTCTATCTGATGATGGTGATATTGGTCTTAATCGCCGGTGCCTTATGGTGGCTCCTGTAAAAGTCCCCGCCCGACTCTTGTCAAAAATACGCTGAAGACAACGCAGAACAACGGAGGCGTGAGGTTCCCCATGTTTCGTAAAGGTGTTGGTGTTCTGACATTAACCGTGATTGTCGGAGTACTCTTTTTTGCATTACCCAGCTCCCAATGCCGCAATCCTGTTTTTGTCGGGAATGCGATTGAAACGCCCCAACAACGAGTAGAACGGCTGGTGGCGGAATGGGGCGGGTTGCCCCGTGAGGATACAGGGTTAGGTGCGGTGGAGTTGGCGCAAACTACGCTCTATCCTGTGGCGACATGGCACATTACCAAAATGAATGTACATGTCACTGAGGGGCAACCGTTGTTTGATGATGACCCGACCTATGGGATTACGGCTGAAATAGACGCGACCTATGCGGATGGGAGCCGCGCCACCCTAGAATGGGAGGCATGGCGATATGGCGAAGTACGCTGTCCCTTTGTGGTGAATGTCGGGGATGGTCCCCCCGGAAGAATCAATGTGTTAAACGTTGAGTCCGCCCCCTCATAAGCACCAATGCTACGGGTATTATTAGTAGACGACCACCCCCCGCTTCGTTTTGGAATGCGGCTCTTGTTGGAACGGGAACCCGACTTAGTGGTGGTGGGGGAAGCCGGTTCCGGGCAGGAGGCGTTGCGATTGATTGCCGACTACAGTCCTGATGTAGTGATTCTGGATTGTCAGATGCCGGATATGGACGGGGTGACGGTGGCACGGGCAATTCAACAGCAGGGCATAGAAACGCGGATTCTAGCATTGAGTTCCTACGACGACCCCGATTATGTCTATGGGATGGTGGGCGCAGGAGCATTGGGCTATCTGCTGAAAAGCGAACCCCCTTCGCTGATTATTGAGGCAGTCAAAAGCCTTGAGCATAAAAGCTGGTTTAGCCCCTCCGTGGCGAAACGGTTGGTACACGCCATCCGGCGGGACGCACCCAACCCTTTTACCCCCCGAGAACAGGAGATATTGGAAGGATTGGGGCGCGGCTGGAACAACCCCACGATTGCCGCCCACCTTTCGATCAGTGACCGCACGGTAGGGCAACACGTTCAGAATATCTACGGTAAATTGGGGGTAAAAGGACGCACCGAAGCCGTCATGGTCGCCATGCGGCGGGGGTGGTTACAAATTTAAATTGGTGGGGTATTTTTAATTTCCTACGGAAATTAAAAATAGGGGGGGGGGGGGGGGCACAAGTTGAGGTGGGGGGGGTGTTTGGGTTTCCTGAGGGAAGGAAAAAACACCCCACACCCCACTACTCCAGTCGTAACAACCCTTCAAATTCCTCATTCGCGGACAACAGCCGCCCGAAGCGGCGCGTCAGACTGAATAAATCCCAATTCGACGACCCCGACGTATCCAGATCAAGGAACCAGCAGAATGCTTCAATTTGAGGATTGCGGTTGATTTCGCCGTATGCCGCCGTAAGCCACCCCTGCGGATAGTTTTGGGCAGGCGGGGTCAAATCATCGGGGGTGAAGGTGTTGGTAGAGGTAATATAGGCAGGTTTGGCGGTGGTGGTCGGGTATTGATTGATAATCTCCAGCCATTCCCGGTAAATCTGAAAACCCGCCTGTGCGCCCTGCCAGTCGGCGCGAGGCAAGTCCAGCGTTGGTTCTAAGGCAGGGTCACGAGTGCCGAGTTCGGGCGCATTGACACGCCCCGGTACTTGCAAGGCAAAGCCATCGGGGGCGGCAGAAGAAACCCCTGCTTCGGCTTTGGCGGTGGCACTCTCATCCAGATAGGCAACCACCGTATTGAAATAAGAAAGCCACGGAACATCTATCTGGTATGGTCGCGCGCCGCTTTGGTCCATGTTCCACGGTTGAACGGGACCGACCAGCACCTGGGCGGTGGGGTTCAGGGCGCGAATGGCTTGGATGGCATTATCGGCGTGGGTGGCGGATTGACCGTAGCCGTTGAAAACGCGGGCATACCATTCAGGGGTCACCGGGGTTTGCGGGGCAAGCGAATTGCTCCCGATGCTGTTGTAACCGCTCCCGATCACATACCCGTAAACAGGCTCCAGCCGCACATCCCGCGCCAGACGGCGCAAATAACGCAAATACAGCTCTACCGCTACCGCATCACCGGGCGGCGGAATGGCTTGCCCCTGTTGGTAATCCACCCGTACCAAGACGCGCAAGCCATTGGCATGGTGGATTTGTACCCTCTGCGCCAGATCATCCACGCCCCAAAATTCTTCATCGCCTAAATTGGAATAGGTCAATTCCACCGCCCAGCCATTGCGCCCGTACCAGTCCCGCGCCGGATTGGGAAAGACCATCCCCAATTTGGTGCTCTGGGTGATAGCAGGGGGCGCGGGGGGTTCGCCCCACATTTGCCGTCCGCGCAACAAACACCCTTCGTCACAATCGTAATAAAAGGCAACTTCTGCTAAGGGTTCATCCAGCGTCAATTGCCATTGCCAAACCCATAAGCCGTTCTGTTGGGTCGCTTCCTGTTGCCATGCAATCGGTGTGCCGTTGACCTGTAGCAGAACATGGGGCAATGGTTCGCGGTCGTAGATGGCAACGGTGAACGCCTGCCCCACCGCCGGGGCAGAAGGAGATACGACAATGGCACCTCCGTTTGCCCTGCCGTCCGTCAACGTGAGCGTATTTTGGGTAGGGGTCAGGGCGGCGACCAGCAAAAAGAGGGGAAGGAGGAGTAAAAACCACCAACGGCGGAGGGTAGATGTTATTGAT
>CBKYSX010000353.1:0-5067 GCA_966690745.1 uncultured Ardenticatenales bacterium | reverse complement strand
AGGATGGGTACAGGACCCGCCGCCGGTGCAACGGATTACCATCACCGATGGCGCAACGCGGGATTTGGACGACGATGTAACTGCCAGCCAGAGCCAGAAAACCGCAAGTGATGTGGTTCCGGTCGTTGCCTATCCGGTAAGTGGCGCGAGCGATACGCTTGAAGCCGACATTTCATCAGAGAGTAATGGGGCAGAGATGCCTGCCTCCCTGCCGACTGTCCCTGTGGTTGCCAACGGTCAAGCACAACATGAAACAGATTCCCATTCTGCCGCCGCATCCACCCCGGCACTGGTGACAACGGCGACCGATCCAACACCTCATCCGGCAGTTGTGGCGGTTATGGTCAGTGAGAACACGGCAGATGTGCGCCTTGCGATAGATGGTGACCCGATGACCGCATGGCGTACCAGTGGCAAACAGCAAGGCGGAGAATGGATTCAGGTGGATTTCGGGCAGGAAACTGCCATCAGCACGGTCCGTGTGGCAAACCTGCCCGAAGAGTTTCCGCGAGGGTATAAGTTGGAAGGCTCTACGGATGGAGAGAAGTGGACGCTTCTTGCGGATGCGCCCGAAAATCATGCCGAAGTGGATACAACCTTAGCCAATCCTGTTACAGTGCGCTATCTGAAACTGACCCAAACCAACCGTAGTCCTTTCCAACATTGGAGTGTGGTAGAGGTGGTAATACAGTAAGCCCTACCGCCATCCCCCTTGAATTGTACTATGCAGTGGTGCTACAGGTATCTCGGAGCCTTGGGCGATATCCCAAATAAATGTGTGTTGCCCTGCAGTATACGCAAACCGGGTGCTATCCGGTGAAAAACTGTAGTCAAGTCTAATTCCGTATTGATAACCTTCGCTTTTGACGAGCGTAGGCTCTGTTTGACTGCCATCAGTTCTGGCTATGTATAGCTCATACCGGAACGACCCTGATAGATAGTCAACGGTTCGAGCCATCACGATGTATTCCCCATCAGGCGACCACACTATCGGTTGCGGAAAATAACAACTACTACCACCACACGACGGATACTCGAATTCAACCACAACATTGCCGTTGATATCACGAATGCCTCCTGCATTTCCGGCAAGCAACCCATCAGGCGATATGGTATCCCCGCCAACAGGAAAATAGGTAAGGTCGCTTCCATCCGGATTCACGATATAAGTATTGGTGCCGTCAAAAACCACAATGCGCCCGTCCGGTAAGACATTCAAAATGGACGCACTTGGAAATGGCACATTGAGACGCTGATGCCCGGTGCCATCAGCGTTGACAAGATAGGGTTGTACCGAGTATTGCTCTTTTTCCGTATAGGCAAGGCGATGATCAGGGAGCCAAAATATGCGATACCTTCGTGATTGAAAATAAGATGAGGGTTGACTGTAAACGTTCGAGGCAATTGTTTCTGTTTGAGACGTATGTACATCTACGGTGTAAAGCGTAAACGTGTCTTCGCCTGTGGCTTCCCCCAAATACCAAAAATAAGAATCGTCCTTAGCCCAACTCCCCGGAAAGTAGTTTATCGCCTTATCATTATTAATAGTCGCAATCTGATTACCATACGCATCAATGAAATTCAAGGATTCTTCGCCTTGATAGACAACATAGTCTCCCGTAGACGAAACAAGAGGCATACGCTTGTAAGTAGTATTACGGGTGATACGGTAATCCAAATTTCCCCCGGCACTGACCCAATATAAATCCGGCAACGTATTCGATAGGGTACTTTTTTGAATCAAGAGGGCATTTCGTTCGGGAAATTTATCCCCCGTTAGCGAAAAAGGAAGGAATGTTTGATACGACCCTTGTGCCTCCCCGATGGTGTAGAAGGCAGAAGCTATGCTTACCATCACCAAACCAAAAACAAGGCTTCCTAACAAGCGATTAAGAATCATAAAAAAAATCCTTTCTGTGTGTACGTTGCTTTCAACACAGAAAGGATAATTCATTAGCGTAATATTTGCAAAAACTTAGTTTTGGATGAAATTTTACTCGTTCGGATAGACCAATCCCCACTGTTGCCGTAATGTATCCATCATCTCCATCAAATCCAGTGAGTTTTGCCAGGACATGATGTCGCTTTCCACCGCGCCTGCCCGTATCTGCTTCATTGCCTCCGCAACTTCGTAGTTATAGCCATTGCCTACCATCGGAACTTCTGTCGTCTGTCTGTCCCCGCGCAGGTCCAGCGTCAGCATGGTGCTGTGCCAGAAAGGGCGGTGGAGTCGCAGATTGCCCCGGCTCCCTGCAATCACCGCTTCCGAGGGGGTGTCGGCGCGGAGCGTGGCAGTTAAATTGGAGATTCTGCCATTGGCATATTCCAGCGTGGCGGTCATCACCTCATCCACGCCGGTTTGTCCCAGCACTGCTTTGCCTGTAATCGTCTGTGGCTTGCCGAACAGATAAAGCGACAACGCCAAAGGATAAATGCCAATATCCAACAATGCACCGCCACCCAGATGCGGGTCGAATAGGCGGCTGTGGAGGTCGAAGGAAGCAGGGAAGCCAAAATCCGCCATGAGGACATGTGGGGTACCGATGGCTCCCGATTCTACAAGGGCTTTGGCGTGGCGCACCGCAGGGATAAACCACATCCACATCGCTTCCATCAGGAATACATTGTGGGCGCGGGCAGTGTCAATCATCTCCCGCACTTGCCGCACGTTCATCGCCAATGGCTTTTCGCAGACCACATGTTTGCCCGCCTTCAGGCAAAGCAGGGTATTTTCATAGTGAGCGGGATGAGGCGTACCTATATAAATCACGTCAATATCGGGGTCTTCCGCCAAAGCCTCATAACTTCCATAACGGCGCGGTACGTTGTGGGTTTGCCCGAAACGGTCTGCACTTTCCTGACTGCGTGACGCAACTCCCAATAAGGTCGCATCCGGAATTTCTTTCAGACCTGCCGCAAACGCCCCTGCAATTTTGCCGGTTGCAATAATGCCCCAATTCATTATCGTTGCCTTTCACTTTATCCTTTGTGTCTTCCAAGATGAACCTGACCTGCTTGCTTTCTGCTCTCCATCCTTACGGTGGGCGGGTCACAAGTTCCATTTTGGAAATTGCGCCGGGGATGTGACCCGCCCCTACAAAAACCCTCTGCGTCTCCGCCCCTCCGTCCCTCTATGTTATGCCGTTTCCGCTTTCTGCGTCCTGCTTTCCGCGTCTATGTTACAACCGTGCCAATTCCGCCTGTAACTTTCGCTTTTCGATATTCCACTTCATCAACTTATCTTCTAATTCACCTACTGAGTAAATGGCAGAAACAATATAATCTCGCCCATCGGAAACAATTTTGCCTGCGTTTTCCCATACTATCGTGACATACCCCCATGCTACCGCCATTAATTGAAAGGATTCGGGCATATTCAGGAAGATCACGGTAGCAACTACCACTGCCGCTAGGGGCGCGGTTCCAATCAGGCGTAACCAGCCCGGTTTGCGGAACCCGACACGGCTAATCAGCATAATAAAGCCCATCGTCAGATAGCCCAGACCGATAAAAGCGGCAAAGGTCCACCATCGTTCTGTCAAGAAGATGCCGTCTTCGGCAAAATTTGCCAGTGATTGCCCCGCAAAGACAAAGGGAAACCCCATCAAAATTGCCACAAATAGATACCGTTCCCACCGTTTGTCCGCCGCTTCTTTGCCTTCCATACGGGGACGCAAATCGCTAATACGCTGGGTGGCGTTGGCAATATCCTGCTCCAACTGATTAATTTTTGCCTGTAATTTGCTACGGGCAATCGCAGGGTTCCCAGCGGGCTGGAACGCAACTTCCGTTTCGGGGATAGCCCCCAACGCCGTGTCATACCGGGCGCGTTCGGGCGGATGACGCAGAACCTGATATGCCTCATTGATGTGGCGCAATTGCGCTTCTGCCCTTTCGCGCACTTCGGGGCGTAACCCCTGCATTCGGTCGGGGTGGTGGATTTCCACCAGTTCGCGGTACGCCTGTTTAATCTCTTCCGGACTGGCGGTAGGGGGTATACCGAGGAGTTCGTAATAGTTCATGGGAAAGTTGTATGTTGCATGTTGCGTGTTGCATGGTTTGCCATATACAAAGCCAACTTTGGCGTTAAAAGGAGGTGGGCAGAATTATAGCCAACCTCATCGTGGTTGGCATTTCTGAGGGAATACCGAATAAAAATTCAAGGGTCGTGCCTGGTAGTCACGGCACTAAAGTGACCGTGCTATATACCCGTTATCTTTCAAGTCACTTCTGCATAAAATGGGTCTATAGCCCCGCCGCTTTAGCGCGGGCAACGAAGTGTGGTATGAATTTTCTTAATCGTCTTCTGAATCGAGTTCGGAGGGATGCTAATTTTTAGGGAGCGAACATATTATGATGTGCCTGCAAGCTTCGTACCTCTAACGCTTTTTCTTTCACCCCGCGAATCCCATTCACTGCCGCCTGTGCCGCGCTCATGGTGGTAATCAAAGGAACCCCATATCGAATCGCGGATGTACGAATTGTTATCCCGTCCGCCTGCGCCACCGCGCCGAGCGGGGTGTTGATAATCAATCCTACTTCCCCCTCCCGAATCATATCCACAATATGAGGTGATCCTTCACTAACCTTATTTACCTGCGTACAGGAAACACCTACCGCGTTCAAACTCTGGGCAGTTCCGGCGGTGGCAAGAATCTCAAATCCCATGCGCCACAAATCGCGTGCAATTTTCATGGCGGTGCTTTTGTCAAAGTCATTCACCGTAATAAAGACCTTGCCCGATGCCGGAAGGGTATCGCCCGCCGCCATTTGCGCTTTGGCAAAGGCATGACCGAAGCGGCTGGCGTGTCCCATCACTTCCCCGGTGGAGCGCATTTCGGGGGACAGCAGAGCATCCACCCCTAAGAACTTCTTAAAAGGGAGAACTGCCTCTTTTACAAAGAAACCGGATACGGACGGCTCGTTTAATAAGCCGATTTCTTTCAAGGTCTGTCCCGCCATGATCCGCGCCGCGATTTTTGCCATTGGAACCCCGGTGGCTTTGGAGACATACGGCACGGTACGACTGGCGCGGGGGTTTACCTCTAAGACGTAAACAACATCGTC
>CBKYSX010000352.1:0-5080 GCA_966690745.1 uncultured Ardenticatenales bacterium | reverse complement strand
GTGGTGGGCGGGGCATTGGTGATGAACAATGATGAATTGCACCAAAAGGTAAAATTTTTACAGAATGCGATGGGCGGGGTCGCAGGTCCGATGGACTGTTGGCTGGTGTTGCGTGGTACGAAAACCTTAGCAGTGCGGATGGAGCGTCATCAGGAAAATGCCCAAAAAATTGCGGCGTGGTTGGAAGGACACCCCAAAGTCGAACGGGTAGTCTACCCCGGCTTGCCTTCGCACCCGCAACATGACCTTGCTTTGGAACAACAACGCGGGGCGGGCGGGATGATTACCTTTTTTCTAAAAAGCGACCTTGAAGGGGCGCGGCGATTTTTGAGCAGTGTTGAACTTTTTACACTTGCCGAAAGTTTAGGGGGTGTGGAAAGTTTGATCGAACACCCTGCGATTATGACCCACGCCAGCGTTCCGCGTGAGCGGCGTGAGGCAATCGGGCTTACGGACAATTTGGTGCGGCTCTCGGTCGGGTTAGAACATGTAGATGACCTGATTGGAGACCTAAAACAAGCCTTTGAACAGGTATAAGTCAATATCCAAAGGGGGAATAAAGCGAACCCTTCATTCCCCCGTCTTGTACTCATTAGGTAAATAGTACACCGGTAAAGGTACTCTCATCGGTACTTTGGGCTATTGAACCCCGCCTTGATAGGAACTTATAATGCTCGCACGGGTTGAATCCGGTGATAAAAGGGTCATGGTTTTTGTCCGCTTACCAATTTGGACAGTTACTCAAACTGAATAGTATATCCGCCGTCACGTCCGTGACCGGGCTGGTCGCGCCCCTTTTCAACGGTCAATCTGTAGCCATTCCACCCTTTGCTCTCCCCTTAACTCCCTTCAACCCGATAACGGGCGACTTATCGCTCTTCTTTTATTCGGGCTGTACCCGTGATTGGCACGGGGTTGTGTCTATCAACGCTGACCGTTTATACCAACCTAGAGGAAGCAGTAATTATGTCTATCCACATCCGTAAAGTGCCGTTGCTCTTGTTGTTCGCCTTCATGTTGTTGATTCCGGCATTAGGGCAAAGCCAGTCTGCCGATGCTCAGGGCAATATCAAATTGCATATGCCCCTGACAATGCTCACAGGCTCTATCGGACGACAAACGAACGTTTTAGGGGGCGAACTCTTTGCCAACCGAATCACTGAATCGGTTTACCCTGCCGCTTTGGGTGGCGTAACATGGACACGCTACAACCAATACAATTGGTACAAAGTGGAACGGGCGGAAACTGACCGTTACTGGGCAGGCGAAGCGCAAGCAGAAACGCGCATCGCACAAATGAGTGCCGCCGGGTTGACCCCCATTATGGTGATTCACGGAACACCGGGCTGGGCACAAGGGGTGCAAGGCTCCTATTGCGGACCGATTGCCCGCCAACACCTGGATGCCTACGGCAACTTCTTGCATGACCTTGTGGAACGTTTCAGCCAACCACCTTACAATGTTCAATACTATGAACTTTACAACGAGCCGGATGTGGATCCCGACCTTGTTGGTGACTACAGTCCGTTCGGTTGTTGGGGCGACGAGTCCGATACCGACTATTACGGTGGGGACTACTTCGGTGAGATGCTGGCGGCGGTCTATCCCCGTATCAAAGAAGCCAACCCCAATGCTCAAGTATTGATCGGTGGCTTACTGTTGGAATGTGACTACACTCATACCTACAACCCCGCCCGTAATTGTCTGCCTTCCAAGTTTCTCAAAGGGCTTCTGACCACCGGCGCAGATTCCTTTGATATTATTTCTTACCACGGCTACCCCTTGCGTGGCAACCCCCGCATTGACTGGGAACGTGAGTACCCCTTGTGGCAACATCGTGGTGGTGTCGTGCTGGGTAAATTAGACTTCATCCGATCTGAATTTGCGGCGGCGGGCGAACCGATGAAACCGGTTCTATTGACGGAAGCCGGATTGCTCTGTTGGTCGGAGGGCGGCTGTGATGATAACCCCACCACGGAAGCTAACCCGGCTGAACTCCAAGCCGACCAGGCAAACTATGCCATGCGCTTGTATCCTCGTGCTCAAGCAAATGGGATTATGGGAGCTTTGTGGTACACCTTCAATGGTCCCGGGTGGCGCGATAGTGGCGTTTTGGATGCTAACCAACAACCCCGCCCTGCCTATTACACCTTCAAGTTATTGTCCCGTACCTTGCCCAATGCAACCCATGTTCAAACCATTTGGGAAGCAGGCGGCGGACTAGAAGGATACGTTTACTCGAAGGGTGGTGCCACCTACACATTCATCTGGAGCAACAATACCAACACCTATACCTATCCCTTCCCGGGAGGTGGACGACTGTTCAACAAACTTGGACAAGAAATTCCTGCACCGACGAACGGACAATTGGGTGTCACGCACGAACCTGTGATGATTCAAGTCGGGCAATAAAGCCAATAAAAAAAACAGCCGCCTTGATAGGCGGCTGTTTTTTTTACACTTACCTTAATGCAATTTGTACCCGAACCCCCAGATCGTTTCTACCAATAAATCGCCCATTTCGCCCAATCGTGCCCGCAAACGGCTAACTAATTTATCAATTTGATAATCATAAATCACCCCATCCGCTTCAGGCCATACCGCACCGGCAATTTCATCTTTACTCACCACATCGCCACGCCGTTGCCACAATGTTTGCATTAATGCCCATTGTTTCGGGCTAAGGGGCGGGTCTAAAGGGGTTCCATCAATCAACACATCACGGGCGGGAATATCAATCATCAGCCGCCGTCGAATGGCTATTGGTGCACTGTACGTATGCGTTTCAGCAGGGTCGGAAAAACGTATTTGGGTCGCGCCGATGACAATCACATCCCCATCCCGTAGCGGTTGTTGCCCCTGGACACGGCTGGTTCCAACCAACGTACCGTTTTTGCTTCCTAAATCACGGAGCCACCATGTATCCCCATGTGGTTCTATCCAGCAGTGCGCCCGCGACGCATAGCCGTCTTGTAGCAATATATCGCTACTCGGTCCGCGCCCGATAAGCACCGGTTGGTCGGTTAAGGGCAATTCCATGCCTTCGTTTCCCCCGGCAATAAAGATAAGTCGTGCGTTACGCTCCGAGGTGATACTCATTTTTGTACCCTCATGGTATAGTTAACCCCTATGGAACATTTCGTCCTTTGTAACGTTATGTCCCTATTATAACGCAAGATACGAAAGAATTAGAGCGATGGGGATATAAATTCCTCCCGCTTTTGTTACGATTACGCATGAATACCAATGGAGACCCCTGGATTGGGCAAAAGCTGGGCAAATACACCCTTACCGAACGGTTGGGCGGGGGTGGGGGAGGCTCGGTATATGCCGCTTACGATGAAATGCTGGATCGGGAAGTGGCATTAAAGCTCTTTGCGCCTCAGGCAACCCCCACCCGCGAAATGGTGGCGCGTTTTCAACAGGAAGCCCGACTGACTGCCCGTTTGAACCATCCCGGCATTGTGCCGATTTACGATGTTGGCGAGGAACGGGGTATTTCCTATATTGCAATGCGTCGCCTGCCCGGCGTAACGCTTAGCAGTCGGATAAATAGCGGACCGCTTACGGAGAGCGAAGCGATGGCAATTACCATCGCCCTCTGCGAAGCTCTCTCTTACGCCCATACCCGTAATGTCGTACACCGCGACTTAAAGCCTGCCAACGTATTATTCGATGAAGAAAATCGTCCGATGTTGTTGGATTTTGGTATTGCAAAAGCCCTGGACGGACAACACGCGACCCTGACGGAACAGGGAACGGTGGTGGGAACCCCTCCCTATATGTCGCCGGAACAGGTGACGGGGCAATCGGTAGATCAACGCAGTGATATTTACTCGTTGGGTATTTTGCTTTACCAGATGGTAACGGGGCGACCCCCGTTTAGCGGCACATCCTATCAAGTGATGGCGGCGCACCGCGACCAACCGCCCCCGATGCCCCATATCTTGCGCCCGAATATCAACCCCAATCTGGAACGGGTTATTCTCAAAGCGTTGGCAAAATCACCGGAAGGGCGTTTCCAAAGCACACAAGAATTTGCCGACGCACTCCGTGCCGTACAGCGTGGGGAATCCACCCGCATTGTTGCACCGCCGCCCTCCCCCTCAACGGGCACCGCCGCGCCAACTCGCGTCTACGGGGCAACTCCTACTACCGGCAATCGTCCTGTTACACGCACGCCAAAGCCTGCCCCGCGCCCATCACTCGACGCGGCAGGGACATCTACCTACCCTGTACGGGGAACGGTGGCACCACCGGTGGAGGTGGAACGGGGTGGTTTTCCGATATGGAGCTTGCTTTTCTTGCTGTTATTACTGATTTGTGTAGGAAGTGGTTCTATCGTGGGGGCTACCTATTATGGAATGTTTGATGGTGATGGCAATGGGGATACATCCAGCCCCGGCGGGGTTGTGGTAATTCCTACGAATACGACTACAGCGACGGTCGGACTTGTGGGGCAAACGGTGACACCAACGCAGGAAGGGTTGCCTACATTGCCCGTACCGGAGGACAGTACCCCTACACCAACGCCCTCGGCAAGTCCTACGCCGACGAACACGCCGGAACCATCACCCACGACACAAGCAACCCAGGCACCAACAGGAACGCCGGAGCCAACGGCAACACTCCAACCCACCGCGACGCTGGAGCCAACCCCGACGGAAACCCCGGCACCGACTCCAACCGAAACGGTGTTGTGTGATATTGAACCCGACCCGAATTTTGATAATTTCTTTGACCCGACCACCATGGGCTGTCCGACCGATGTTGCCTACGACGAGAACAGTCCCGTACAGCAATTCCAACGCGGCTTTATGCTGGCAGACCCGACCCTGGGGATTATCTATGCCTTCGATACCGAGCGATTGGTATGGGGATCATATGTCAGCGATTGGGACCCGGAAGAAGATGACCCCTTCTCTTGTGAAGAAGCGGAAGCGGCGGGCGGACCCACAGGGGATTTTGGCTTTGTATGGTGCGAAAACAGCGACGTACAACTCGCACTGGGGAACATCATTACGCAGGAAATCTTTAACCCTGTCACGTTCCAACCCACGGAACAAGGGCAACTAATGAA
>CBKYSX010000351.1:0-5082 GCA_966690745.1 uncultured Ardenticatenales bacterium | reverse complement strand
CATATCTTTTACTAATCCCCATCCTTGTGTTTTCAGTATCTCTAAGATGCTTTCTTTGTGCAGAGCGTAGAACTGCTCCTGTGACAAATGAGAATTTTCCAATGTTGTACCTCAAAGTGGCAATTTTTTCTGCGAAAACGACTCCTATTATTTGTGAAAGATGCAATGGTTTGAAAAGTGCATTGCAAGCATGATTCAATCGGACGATTCGTGATTCAATGGCTCGTCTTATCCTTGTATCTTGTCAAGCATAATCGTAAAGGAGGTCCTGTGCAACCGCTCACGGTATAAAACTCATTGATAAGTCCTTAATACCATATACAAGGAGATTCCGGATGCAAACGTTCTATGAAACAGTGGTTAAAAGTGTGGATTCCACCCGTGGGAGTGGAATGGCGGACTATCTGGTCCGCGTAACGGAGAGCGACCTTTCCCGCTTGAATGCCCTCCAACGCTTAGGCGGTTGGGGGGTGTGGGGTAATTCTGTATCTCAAGTTTCCGTGAAGTAGTATCTTGTTAGCGGGAGAGGGAAAAACCCTTTCCCGCTACGGTTGCAATGAATATGAACACTACCTTTTACAACAATATATTGAAGGAATTGGGAGAGATTGACCTTTTCCGCGAGTGGTACGGATTGTACGACTTAATGGGAGAAGTGGTGGCAAAATCTCCCCAGGATTGGCACTTGCCTCTGATTGCCTGTCGGGCAGTGGGTAGCGATGAGCGGCAGGCATACCCGGCAGTTACAGCATTAGCGTTGTTACAAACTGCTATTATTTGGGTGGATGATATGTTGGATCATGATCCGCGTGGTGTATACCATCGTTATGGCACCGGCTCTACGGCAAATATGGCTTCTGCGCTGTTTATGACAGGGCTAAATACAATCCGCAAAAACGTGCCGGACATGGCTATCCAATCTAAGATACAAGAAGCATTGGAACAGATGGTAGTAGTAACAGCATTAGGGCAGGAGCGAGATTTACAAGTGCCACGCGATGAACTTGGATATTGGCAAGTGGTCAAAAGTAAAAGTGTTCCATTTTATAGCACATCCTTGTATGTAGGTGCGCTTTTGGGTGGATCTTCCGATGGTGTGGCAGAGCAGATTCGCCAATTAGGAACCCTGTACGGTGAAATTGTCCAGATTTCGGATGATTTGCATGACAGTCTGGAAGTACCAGCCAATGCTGATTGGCTTCAAGGGCGGTCGTCATTGCCTTTGCTCTTTGCAGAAATAGTGGTGCATCCGGAGCGGGCTATTTTTATGGAATTACGGAAAGAAACTGCCGACCTAGACAAATTGCGTGAAGCACAGGCAATTTTACTCCGTTGTGGTGCAGTTAGTTACTGTATTGATCAGATTTGGCAACGATATGAGCAAGGAATGGCATTGCTGAAATCCATGAACCTGCCTGCGTCGCAAGAAGTAGAAGCATTGTTAGAGGCAACTGTTTTGCCGATTCGTGATCTCTTTTCAATGCTGGACGCAAATTTACTTGTGGTAACTCCTGAGATTTAGGGTGTATGATATAAATTGGCTTGCAATTTCGCCTTAATGTCGTTCCACTCGTAGTCTAAAATCCGAAACCATGCTGTATCGCGGTTGCGCCCTTTAATGATGTAATGTGCCTCTTGAATGCCCTCAAAGGTAAAACCAATTCGTTCAGCCGCACGGCGCGAGCGAATATTGAGGGCATTACACTTCCATTCTACGCGGCGGTACCCCAAACTGAACGCATGTTCTAGCAAAAGATAAGTCGCTTCTGTGTTGGCAAATGTACCCTGAGCAATAGGGGAGTACCAAATACCGCCGATTTCAATTTTTAGATGTTGGGGGGTATTTGTCATTAAACAAGTACATCCGATAGGCTGTTGTGTTTGTGTATCTAATACACAGAACGGAAGCATATCAGGTGTAGCAATGGCATTGTATAAATAGGCTTGAAATGATTCAATAGAGTCAAATGGACCTGCACTCATATACTCCCAAATCTTTTGGTTGGCATCGTAAGCGGGGTACGTTTTGTTACCAACAGTGAATTCGCACCCATTGGAAATTTGAAACAAAGTTGCTGTGTGGGTTGAAATATTGAGTGGTTCTAGGTAGATATACGTACCGGATAAGTTTATAGGGGCTGGTTTAATGGGTAATTGCTCCATTTTTGCTAATGTGGAAGGTGGTAGAGGATTATCTGTCATTCTAGATACTCGTATCTATCGTTATTACTTATGAGAATAAGACTTCTCAACAGTAATAAGGTTATTTTGTTGAATTATCTCGTTTTTCATTCTCTCTTGAAACATACCAATGTCTTCCATCTTGCTCAATTAAAGTGTTAGCATTATCAGGTCCCCATGTACCGGACCAATATGGGAGCGGATTTGGGACATGTCCCTCAGACCATCCCTGTAAGATTGGATCCATTAATGCCCATGCTTCTTCAACTTCGTCCCTCCTGATAAAGAGCGTAGCATCTCCAATCAGGGCATCTAAGAGAAGTCGTTCGTAGGCTTCCGGGGGTTCCCCTTTGAAGGTGTGTGCATAATCGAAATGAAGTTCGACCGGTTGTAAGGCGAAGTCCCCACCGGGGGGTTTCGCGCCTACCCGAAGTGTGATTCCTTCCTCCGGTTGAATCTGGATAGTTAAAAGGTTTGGCTCCATTATGTCTTGGGGTCCCTCGTGTTGCTCATGCTCCTTATGGGCGAACAAGGTCAGAGGTGGTTGTCGAAATTGAATTGTTATTTCAGTGAGACGACGGGTTAGTGATTTGCCGGTGCGGAGATAAAAAGGTACACCTGCCCATCGCCAATTGTTAATCATCAGGCGCATGGCGACGTAAGTTTCTGTGGTAGAATCAGGTTCTACGCCTTCCTCGTTACGATATGTTGTATATTGGCCACGTACTGTGTATTTCTTTGTTTCTTGGGGTGTGATTGGCTCAATCGCTTGTAATACTTTGAGCTTTTCATTCCTTACAGCATTTGCGGTAAAAGTGGCGGGTGGTTCCATCCCGACAAGTGCCAATATTTGTAGAATGTGATTTTGTACAATGTCCCGTAATGCACCGGAGGGGTCATAGTAGTTACCGCGCCCTTCAATGCCTATTTTCTCCGCAACCAATATCTGAACATGGTCAATATAATTACGATTCCAGAGCGGTTCAAATATTGAGTTGCCGAAGCGGAAAGCCATGATGTTCTGGACCGTTTCTTTGCCGAGGTAATGGTCAATACGATATATCTGTTCCTCGCGGAAAATTTTTAGAATATGGGTATTGAGTTTTTTGGCACTGGCAAGGTCATGTCCAAAAGGTTTTTCTATAATGATTCGGGTCCACCCGTGCAGTCTGCCTACACTCCCATTCAGGTCTGCGCTCCCCAATTGGGTTGTAATTTCTTCATAGGCTGAAGGGGGTGTGGCAAGGTAATATAGACGGTTACCTTCCCCTTCGGGTACATCATGACTACCCTCAATCTCGTCAAGCAGTTTTTTGAGATTTTTATACCCTGTCGCTTCTGTAAAATCTCCCTGCTGGTAGCGAAGCATTGATGCGAATTGTTCCCATGCTTTTCCTTTGGGACTGGTTGTAGAATGTTCGCTGATGGCATCCAGCATTTCTTGGCGAAAATCGTCATCACTGTGGGAACGGCGGGCAAAACCCACAAGGGTAAAGTTTTTAGGTAATAGCCCTTGACGGTGGAGATGATAAAGTGCCGGAACCAATTTCCGTCGTGTTAAATCCCCGGTGGCACCAAGAATAATTAAAGTGGTTGACTCATTCTGTGTCGCCATGATTATGCTCCCTGAACAGGTTCTGATTTAACAACCGCATGACCCCCAAACCCGGCACGCATTGCAGCAAGGATTTTGGCGGCGTAAGAATCAGGGCGGCGTGAGTGGAATCTTTCAAAGAGGGATAGTGTAATGATTGGGGCAGGTACATCAAGGTCAATGGCTTCTTGAATTGTCCATCGCCCTTCCCCACTGTCGTTCACATAGCCTCGTATAGTAGAGAGTGTTTGATCATCCCGTAATGCAATTTCTGTTATGTCAAGTAACCAAGAGCGGATGACACTGCCGTGTCGCCAGACGTTAGCGATGGCATGTACATCGAGATTAAATTCCTGTTTGGCTTGCATGATTTCAAAGCCCTCCGCATACGCTTGCATCATGCCATACTCAATCCCGTTATGTACCATTTTTACGAAATGCCCACTCCCGGCGGGCCCACAATAAACAAATCCATTTTCGGGGGCAAGGTCTGTAAAAGCCTGTTTCCATTGTTCAACAATCTCGGCTTCTCCCCCAACCATTAAGCAAAATCCTTCTTCTAAGCCCCATATACCGCCACTGGTTCCCTGGTCAATATAGTGAATCCCTGCTTGTTTCAAGGTTTCGGCGCGGCGGATGTCATCCTTGTACATCGTATTGCCACCATCAATAATGGTGTCGCCGGGGGCTAAATGTTTGGCTAATTCAGTAATGGTGCTTTCTGTGATTTCTCCCGCAGGAAGCAAAATCCAAATAGCACGGGGGGCTTCTAATTTCTTAATCAGCTCGGCAATACTATAGGCAGGCTCTGCGCCGACCTCTTCCATTGCTTTAACCGTAGTGGTAGAAATATCGTATCCGACAACACGATGTCCGTAGCGGAGCCAACGCTGGGTCATTCCCCCACCGATACGCCCGAGTCCAATAATGCCGAGGTTCATAAAGGTTGCCTTTTGGGTTTGTATGATTTCTAGGGGTTTTGTTTGTAGCTAAATTACTATACGAAAAAATTACTCTGTGAAGCCTTGAATGACGGACGGCTATCAGATTTTAACCTTGTCGTACAGATGAATATGCCGCACGATCTATCGCCCACGTTAGATGGTTATGAACAGGCATTATACTTTGGATAGGCAACCGTTGCGGGTCAAAAGGACCGTTCAATACCTCCTGTAACCGCTCAGATTTCGATTTACCTGTAACCATAATAACTGTTTGCCGTGCCAGGTTCAAAACGGGTGGAGTTAGGGTTAGCCGCCACCCTTTGGTTTTATCTATATGGTGAGCAACAACCCATTTCTGTTGCT
>CBKYSX010000350.1:0-5083 GCA_966690745.1 uncultured Ardenticatenales bacterium | reverse complement strand
TTACCGAGGGGACGTACTTGTCTAGATCAAACAACATTCGTTGTTCGACTTTGCCGCGATATTTTTCGACATCTTCCGAAACAAGGTTGTGGAGATAATGCGTAAATTCCGCAAACTGGTCACTTCTGCCGTTTAGGGTCGCTATCCCAAGTTCTTTTCGAATTGCAGTGTACTGAACTGTTTGCATATCTCATACCGTGCAGTGGGTGGAATTGACACTACTTTAGCACGAACGTTCAGCTCACAAAATTTTGGAGTACGGAAAACGGGTATTATGAGAGGATGCGTTGTGACTGCCACCGGTCACATTTCCAGGCGAAACTCCCATACAATACGTTTATCGGCATTGTATAGAGGTTCTCATGTATAAAACAAGGATTTGGGCGGATTTTCTGAATGACAGCGTAGAAGGATGGACAGACGGAACACTGTGGAATGGTTGGGCAACGCCATGTTTTGAGTATAGGGAAGCGGAGCGAATCGTTCAATTATTCAACAATTTGTACCCTCAATCGGCATGGTATGATGCGGAAACCGACGAATTTTGCTTTTGCCTGAATGGGGAAGAAGAACGATATGCAGGGGTGCATGAAGAAGTAAGAGGGCAGATGCGAACCCTGTATGGTATTGGGACAGGGTTTTGGATATGGGAGGAAGCCGAGCCGAATCTGCTTTGCGCTTCCTAGGATGAGCGATAGCAAAAAGCCCCGCAGACTCGCGGGGCTTTTGATTATCGGTTTCTATCAGGGAGTCCCTACCGGTACCCCTGCGCCTGAATGTTGAAGAGGTGTTGGTAGGTTCCGCCCTCAATCGCCATCAATTCCACATGGCTACCAAGTTCGGCGATGGTGCCATCGGCGATGACGGCGATGCGGTCCGCCATGCGAACGGTGCTGAAGCGGTGGGAGATCAGGATTGCCATCTTGTCGGCGGTCAGTTCGCGGAACCGTTGGAAAATCTGATACTCCTGCTCGGCATCCAGCGCGGCGGTGGGTTCGTCCAGCACCAGCAATTCGGCATCGCGCATAAACGCCCGACTGAGCGCGACCTTCTGCCATTCGCCCCCGCTCAAATCGTGCCCATCCTTAAACCACTTGCCCAACATCGTATCGTACCCCTCGGGCAAGCCGCGCACCACCGGGTCCGCGCCCCCCTTCTCGGCGGCTTTCACAATGCGGGGCTGGTCCTCCATCGCCTCCACCTGCCCCAACCCGATATTTTCGGTGGCAGTGAGATGATAGCGCACAAAATCCTGAAAAATCACCCCGATTTTCTGCCGCCACCCGTTCAGGTCATACTCCCGCAGGTCAATGCCATCCACCAGAATCTGCCCCTCGGTGGGGTCATAGAGGCGGGTCAGCAATTTAATCAGCGTGGTTTTGCCCGCCCCGTTCGCTCCCACCAACGCAATCTTTTCGCCGGGGCGAATCATCAAATTCACATTCCGCAGGGCGTAGTCCTGCCGTCCGGGATACTGGAACGAGACATTGCGAAACTCAATTCCCGTTTTCAGGCGCGTAGGCACCGGGCGGGCATCCGCCGACGGAGCCATCTGGGGAGTCAGGTCTAAGAAGGCGAAGAGGTTGCTCATAAAAAGGCTGTTTTCGTACAGTTCCGCCACCCCGCCAAACAACGCCGCAAAGGTGCCCTGGCTCTGGCGGAACACGCTGAGGTACAGCGTCATATCCCCCAACGTAATCGTCTGCCCGATGGTGCGGAAGACAATCCACGCATACGCCCCGTAATAACTGAGCGAACTGAGCAGACCCAGCCCCACGCTGGCGGCACTGCGTTTGACCCCCAACGCCATATCCTCCCGAAAAAACTTCTGGAAGAGGGTGCTGTAGCGGTTCAGCAGATTATCCCCCACGCCGAACAGTTTGATTTCTTTCACATAACTATCCACCGTGAGTAGGTGTTCGTAATAGCTCATTTTGCGCCGTTCGGGGGCACGCCAACTTAACATCCGAAACGAGAGCCGCGCAAACCGTTCCTGCGCCACAAAACTGGGCAGGGTTGCCCCGAACAGAATCAGCGTCAGCCAGGGGCTAAAGCGCACCAAAAGCAGGGCGAAGGAAATCAGGGTAATCGTGCTCTGGATCAGCCCGAAACTGCCCGTCACAATCCGCAATGCCCGCCAATCCGCCTCGCGCCGCGCATTCTGCAATTTGTCGTAAAACTCGGCTTGCTCGAAATAAACCAAATCCAGATCCAACGCCTTGCGGATAATCCGGGAATTGATATGCAAATTGAGTTTGGAATTCAGGACGTGTTCCGCCAGCGACCTCCCCTGCGACCCGACCGCGCCCAGCACAATCAAGCCAAATTCCAGCCCCAGCAAGGGGAGCATCAGTTGTAAGCCCGCCATCGGGTCGCTGTTGCTACCAATCAGGGCGACCACCTGATCCACAATCAATTTGCCAATCCACGCCTGCGCCGGGGGCAACAGCGCAAAGCCCAGCGTCAGAATCACCATCACCACGGTCATCCCTTTGCTGGAAGCCCACACCAACCGAAAGGCTTTGGGGATATTGCCATAGGCACTGACAAATTCCTGCCACCGTTGTTTCACCCGTTCCCACCGCGTTGGCTCTTTCACCACTGCTTTACCATCTATCATTCCGATTCCTCACGCAACGCCCCCAAAGACGCAAAGGGTTTTCCTCGCGCCTGCCGGGGTCTCTTTATCTTTAGAAAAAGGGCAAAGGGTAGTGTACCAGATAAATGCGACAACTGCGCTGAACGAAAGGATAGGAGTTGCCTGACTAAAGGGGGAGGCAATCGCGCCCGCCAGTTTCGTTGCACTGCACTAGCGGCTACTGATAAGCTTAACGACCACGACCTCTGTGCCGTAAGTCGTTAGCTTACTGGTAGCCCCCGGTGGAGCGTAGCGGAACCGGGGGTGGGCTAGTACTACACTGATACCCCCGGTGCGCTACGCGGATGTGCGTTGCACACATCGGAATAATGAAAATCGCTTGATGGTGCTGTGCCCGTACCCTCGTTCATACGCAGGGACAATCCGCACCATTCACACCCCACAAACAATCAACAAACGCTTGACAGACCTCTGACACGCTGTTATAGTTGGGGTAGGTAAGGGTATCTTTACAATGGCGGCATTACAGGGCTTCCGCCGAACCACACAGGATACCGCAAGGGGATGTTATGGCAGAGTTGGATTTGTCCCGTTATTCCACGGTTCCATTGTTTAACACCAAAGCTGTTGTGCAGGAAACGGGGGTCAGCGCGGCGACCCTGCGGGCGTGGGAACGCCGCTACGGGGTTCCCGAACCGGACCGCACCGGAAGCAATTACCGTTTGTATTCCGAACGGGAAATCGCCCTGATTCGCTGGTTGAAAGACCGGGTAGATGCCGGGCTAAGCATTAGCCAGGCAGTTGAATTATACCGTCGCATGGAAGATGGCGAGTCGGTAAAAACCACCCTGCCCACCATGAACCGCGTGGGCGGCAATCATGCCATCCCCAGTTTTATGGAATCCCGCAAACGGCTCATCACCGCCTTCATCAATTTTGATGAGCGCGACGCGGAAAAGATTCTCAATGAGTTGTTTGCGCTTTACACCATCGAAGATGTGCTGTCCGAAGTGATGCAACCGGCGATGGTCACAATTGGGGACATGTGGCATAACGGCGAGGTGGGTGTACCTACCGAACACTTTGCCTCGGCGTATGTCGAGCGCAAAATTATGGCACTCATCAACGCCCAGCCCGCCAACCACGATGCCCCCCTGATTGTGACGGGGTGCGCCCCCCACGAACAGCACGAATTGGGGATATTGTTGGTCTCCCTCTTCCTGCGGCGTACAGGGTTGCGGGTGCTATATCTGGGGCAGAACGTGCCGTTGGTGGATTTACAAGCCGCGCTGGAAACCCTGCGCCCCGCCATGCTGGCACTTTCCGCCAGTTCCGACGAATCAGCATCCGAACTGGTACAAATTGCGGAAATGCTCACCGAGATGGCACACCCCCGCCCCTTGTTTGCCTATGGCGGACGTGCCTTTGCAGGAAACCCCCATCTGGCAGATCAAATTCCCTACGGGATTCACCTGGGCGGGGAAGATGCCCAACTCGCCGCCCGTACCGCTCTGCGCCACATCCGCCGCTACCTCTACGAACGGGAAAGCGAAGGGCGCGTCCCGCAATAAATACAAAAGGGTTGCCGCGAATAAGGGCAACCCTTTTTTGATTAGGAGATAAGAGATGTGGTAATGCCCACCCCCGGTTCCGCGTTGCTCCACCGGGGGCTACCAGTAAGCTAACGACCTTACGGCACACAGGTCGTGGTCGTTCAGCTTATCAGTAGCCGCTAGTGCAGGGCAACGAAACTAGCGGTGGGGTTCTCGGTTTCTTTCTTACTATGCCTACCCTAATTTTTACGAGAGGATGTAGGGGCGGGTCATCGGAATGTAGAGCCATTCAACCATCGGTAAAGACCCGCCCTTGTTCCAAAATGGCATTCCCGGTCGGGCAACGGCGGGCGGGTGTGCGCTCTATAAGGGTAAATACGCCATGCCGACCACCCGCCCCTACTCACGGTAAAGGCAAATAAAACGCAATCCGATTTCGCGGCTTTTTCTCAAACCCCCTACCCACTACTCCCTAATCTCCCGCCACCGCCACCGTCTCCAACGGGGAAGGGGGTTGTTTCGGGGTAAAAAGATAGCCCACCTTCGCCGCCCGCCCCAGACAATACAATGCCGCCCCTGCCGCGATCATTTCCATGATAAAGACGGTGGCATAGCCCCACGCGGGCATCCCCGTCAGCCATTGACCGACATCCAACACTACCCCGCCCAACGCAATCCCGATACCTCGAAAGATTAATTGCGACAGCGACCATACCCCCAGATAGGCTCCGGCGTGTTGCTCGTCGGTCATCGCCACCATCAGGCTTAAGCCGCCCACGGTATAGACCCCGCTTGCCACCCCGAACAGGAAGAGCGCGCTATTAATGAACCAGCCCCAATGGGCAATCGTCGTCACCGCCAGCAAACCGAGGGTCAAGATAATTAACCATAAACCGATAGTGGTCAGGCGGGTCTGCTCCTGCGGTGAACG
>CBKYSX010000349.1:0-5084 GCA_966690745.1 uncultured Ardenticatenales bacterium | reverse complement strand
CCTGATGACGGCGGCACTACCGATACGGAAACCAGCAGTGGTGAACCTGTTACCATTGATTGGTGGCATATCAGCACCGAAGAAGATGATTCCGGCATGTGGCAAACCTTTGCCGACGAATATATGGCGGAACACCCCAATGTGACCATCAATATCACCGTTCTGGAAAACGAAGCCTTTAAGAGCAATCTCACCACCGTGATGCAGGCAGGCGACCCGCCCGATTTGTTCCAGGCATGGGGCGGTGGGGTGTTATGGGAATATGCCGAGGCAGGCATGGTGCGTAACATTGCGCCGCAATTAGAAGGGGAATGGAAAGATTCCTTTGCCATTCCTTCGGCAGTGGAACTTTATGGACGGAACGGGGAATATTACGGCGTTCCCTGGCGCTGGGGGGCCGTCGGGCTGTTTGTGAACAAAGACCTGATGGAGCAGGGCGGGTTGGACCCCGATGCCTGTGCCGCGACATGGACCGATTTTCTGGCGAACGCGCAAACCTTAAAAGATGCGGGAATTACGCCGATTTCACTCGGCGAAGGGGACAAATGGCCCGGTCACTTCTGGTGGGTCTATCTTGCGATGCGGAACGGGGGCGAACAGGCATTTTTGGATGCCTATAACCGTGACGGCACCTTTGCCGATGCTCCCTTCGTCAAAGCAGGCGCAGATTTGCAACAACTGGTTGCGCTTGAACCCTTCCCTTCCGGCTATCTGGGTATGACCTATGGCGACCAAGCAACCGTTTTTGGCAACGGGGAAGCCGCGATGGAATTGATGGGGCATTGGGGACCGGGACAATCCGCCGCCAACAGTGCGACAGGAGAAGGTGTCACCAATCTGGGTTGGTGTCCGTTCCCCGCCGTTGATGGCGGCGCAGGGCAAGCCACCGATGTGCTAGGCGGGGGCGATGGCTTTGCGGTAGGCGTGAATGCCCCGGATGAAACGATTGATTTCCTGCGCTTCTTGACCACCGCCGAAAACCAAAGCCGCATGATTGAAGGGGCGGCGATGGGTCCGGGCGTGGTAAAAGGAACGGAAAGCCTTGTCACCGATGCGTGGTTGCAAAGTGTTGTTTCTGCCCGCGATGGTGCGACCTATGCCCAACTGTATTACGACCAATTCCTGCCCCCGGCAGTGGGTGGAGCCGTAAACGATGCGGTGGAAACCCTATTTGCTGAAACTGCCAGCCCCGAAGAAGCCGCACAAATGATTGAATCGGTGGCGGCAACCGAACTGCAATAAGTCGGTCAATCTGTGGTATCCCGATAGTAACCCTCCTTCTTCCTGTGCTGAACATTGAAATACCTGTAGGGGCGACCCTTGTGGTCGCCCGTGATAATAGGGTAGGCACAAGGGTCGCCCCTACAGGTGAAGCGGAGTAAGAAGGAGGGGGTTCATGTTCTACCTTTTTCAGGTAAAACTGTCGGAACGACATGTTGCCCATCACGCGACCCGCTTTGCCCTTCAGGGGCAACAGCGTGGTCGCCATTGCAGGAAAGTTTGCTGATATGTCACCCGGACCCTTTCGCATTACCGTTTCTAACCATCCGATGGAAGTCACCCGCCAACGGCGGGATTTTTCCAAAGCCATCACGATTGCCCTGTTCCTGGCACCGGGCTTTCTCCTCCTTCTCCTCTTTTTACTCATGCCCGTCGGGCAATCGGCGTACTTTAGTTTCTATCGTTGGAACGGGTTGGGTCCGTTAGAGTCCTTTGTTGGATTCCAAAATTATCAACAGGTCTTGAGTGACAAGATTTTTCAGGGGGCGGTTAGCCATTCTTTATTTATTGTGGCGTTGTCCTTGTTATTGCAATTGCCTCTGGCAATGGCACTCGCGATTACGCTGGTACGCGGCAATCTGCGTGGCAAACGCATTTTTCGGACGATTTTTTTTGTACCTTACGTATTTTCGGAGGTGATTACCGCTTTTATCTGGATGTATGTCTATCACCCACGCGGCGGGTTAATCAATACCGTATTGGCGGCGGTGATTCCGGGATTTGAAACGCAGGCGTGGTTGGCGGAACGGGATACCGTGATGTGGGCAATTTTCTTTGTGCTGACATGGAAGTTCTTTGGCTTTCATATGTTGCTCTACATGGCAGGGCTACAAAATGTCCCTAGAGATGTGGAAGATGCGGCCCGTATAGACGGAGCCAACGAATCCCAATTGTTACGCTTTGTTACGTTGCCGTTGATGGGACCCACGATTCGCCTGACCGTGTTTCTTTCGGTGTTGGGGTCGCTCCAGCAATTTATTCTGGTCTGGATTCTGACCGAAGGGGGACCTGTCAGTTCCAGTGAACTAATCGTCACCTATATGTTCAAGTACGGGATTCAGCGACTGAATCTGGGTTTCGGGAGTGCGATTGCCGTCATTCTGTTCCTGATGACGCTTCTTTTCTCGCTGGGCTATCAACGCACGGTGATGGTTCAAGATTATGAATAGCGCGGAGGCTCCCATGAAACACGTTGGCACGATTCTGAAATACAGCCTCGTTATCCTGTTGGCGATTCTGATGAGCAGTCCCCTCATCACCACCATTCTGGGCAGTGTGCGAACCACGGGCGAGTTTGTCTCCAACCCGTTGGGATTGCCCACCAATGGTATCTTGTGGTCAAACTATACCGATATTCTGATGAGCGGGACGTTTTGGAACTCTTTTCGTAACAGCCTCTTTGTTACCATTACCTCCACCCTGCTCACGGTGATTTGCTCCAGTATGATCGCCTTTATTTTTGCGCGGGTTCCCTTTCGGGGTGATCAACTGCTGTTCAACATTCTTACTATCGGCTTGCTCTTTCCGCTGGTGGTAGCAATCTTGCCGGTCTTCATTCAATTGCGGCAATTGAACCTCATCAACAGCCATTGGGGGGTCATTTTGCCCCTCGTCACTTTCAGCCTTCCCAGCAGTGTCGTGATTTTGCGGGGCTTTTTTACCTCCATTCCCCGCGAATTGGAAGATGCCGCCTATATAGACGGAGCCACCACCATTGGTTTTTTCCGGCACATCCTCCTCCCCATGTCACGTCCCTCCATCGTTGCCGTGGGAACCCTGACCGCCATTACCAGTTGGAACGACTATTTTTTAACCCTGCTGGTGCTGACAGATTCCTCCAAATGGACATTACCGTTGGGGATTATGCAATTTCAAGGGCAATACGGGGCGGACTGGGCACGGGTCATGGCGTATATCACCATTCTTATGGTTCCGGCGGTCCTCTTCTATTTACTGGCGGAACGGTACATCATCACCGGGCTTACGGGTGGTGAACTTAAGGGATAATTTCAATGAGTGCTACACATATCCGAACCGATAGTGCCATATACCGGGATGCAACCCAACCGATTGAAGCACGGATTCAGGATTTATTGTCCCGGATGACGCTGGATGAAAAACTGGCGCAATTGGGCAGTATCTGGGTCTATCAGGTTTTAACCGACCTGCACTATGACCCCGCCAAAGCCGATGCACTGTTCAAGGATGGCATGGGGCAAATTACGCGCCTTGCCGGAGCCAGCAATTTCACCCCCACCGAAGCGGCGGAAGCCGCCAACCGGATTCAACATGCGCTGGTGGAAGGGACACGGTTGGGGATTCCCGCCCTGATTCATGAAGAATGTTGTAGCGGCTATATGGCGCGGAACGCCACATGCTTTCCCCAAATTATTGGCGTTGCCAGCACATGGAACCCCGATCTGGCACACGCCATGGCGGATGTCGTGCGGGAACAAATGTATGCGGTAGGGGCAAGGCAGGGATTGTCACCCGTATTGGATATTACGCGGGACCCGCGTTGGGGGCGGGTAGAAGAAACATTCGGCGAAGACCCTTACCTCGTCGCACGAATGGGAACCTCTTTTATACAGGGATTGCAAGGGCAAGCCTGGCATGAGCGGGTGATTGCCACTGCCAAACATCTGGTTGGGTATGGCAACGGGCAGGCAGGGATGAATTGGGCACCGCCCTACATCCCACCCCGCGAAATGGAAGAGGTCTATCTTTTCCCCTTTAAGGCGGCGGTACAGGTCGGCAAGTTACAATCGGTGATGAATTCTTACAATGAAGTAGACGGGATTCCCTGTGCCGCCAATTATGAATTGCTGACCGAACGGCTCCGCCATCAATGGGGCTTTGACGGGTTGGTGGTCTCTGATTATTTTGCCGTCAAAGAAATTCGCAACACCCACAAGGTTACGGAGCATATGAGCGAAGCGGCGGCACTGGCACTGACCGCCGGAATTGATGTGGAATTGCCCAGCACCGAGTGTTATGGTGACCCCCTGCGCGAAGCCCTGAATGAAGGGCGCGTGACCATGGCAGATATTGATCTTGCAGTGACGCGCAGTTTGCGGATGAAGTTCCAATTAGGGCTGTTTGAAAACCCCTATGTGGAACCTGTGACCGCGGCAAGTCATTTTGATACGCCCGCCCAGCGCACCCTTGCACGGCGGATTGCCCAAGAATCTATGATTCTGCTGAAAAACGAGGGAAATCTGCTTCCTCTGGCGAGTGGTATCTCCTCCATGGCGGTGATTGGTCCTCATGCCGACAACACACGCCTGCTCATCGGGGATTATGCCTATCCCTGCCACGTTGAAACTTTACTGGCAATGAAAGCCGGGGATAACACCTTTAATATCCCTATCCCCGACCGGTTGGATATGGTGGATGATTTTGTGCCGATGCATTCACCATTGGCGGCGTTGCAGGCACGGTTGCCTGATACGACGATTCAGTACGCCAAAGGGTGTGACCCCAATGGGGACGATGCCTCCGGGATTGCGGCGGCGGTGGAAGCCGCGCGAAACGCCGGGATTGCAATTCTCTTTGTTGGCGAAAAATCAGGGTTGGTGGATGATTGTACCTGCGGCGAGGCGCGGGACCGCATGACGTTGGATTTGCCGGGGGTACAGGAGGAACTGGTCCGGGCAGTGGTGGCAACGGGTACGCCCACCGTTGTCGTGTTGGTGGGTGGACGACCGCTTGCTCTGACATGGATTGCCGACCATGTTCCCGCCATTTTGCAGGCGTGGTTGCCGGGGGAAGAAGGCGCAGATGCGATTGTGGACGTGCTGACG
>CBKYSX010000348.1:0-5094 GCA_966690745.1 uncultured Ardenticatenales bacterium | reverse complement strand
TCTGCTCGGTCCTTGTTTGGGGATACGACAAGATGCTCGGATATATTTTTATATGACCGCTTGTCCGATAGTATTACGTTGATTTCTAAAGCCCCTGACGGTACTCCGGCACAAAGCGCGTCAATCTTACCAACTATTACGGCTGACGGAAGATATATTGCCTTTAGTTCGTTTGCCCCGAATTTAATTGAAAATGAAATTGTGACCTGCGATCTATCCGGTACTCTACGTCTTTGTCTAAATGTTTATCTCTATGACCGTGAATCCGGACAAACAGAATTGATATCAAGAAGCTTTGATGGCGGCTATAGTAATGGCTTTGCGGCATCATCCTCTATTTCTGATGACGGACGATATATTGTTTTTACTTCTTTTGCGGACAATTTGGTTCCCGATGATACAAATACAAACTGTGAGCCTAATGTCCAGAATATGTCCGGGGAAAACTGCATGGACGTTTTTCTTTATGAACGTGAAACGCAAACCATACAGATGATCTCAGTTACAGCAGAGGGAACGCAGGGGAATGGGGAGTCCATGCAGGCGGTCATTAGTGGTGATGGTTCTGCAGTAGCGTTTATCTCAGAAGCAACCAATTTTGCGGCTAATGATGGGAATGAATCCTATGATGTATTTATGTGGCGACGACTTGACAATTCCCTTACCCCTATATCAGTAGGGCTAGATAGTAATTTGGGAAACAATGCCTCAACGCTTCCTTCTATTTCAACAGATGGAAATAGTATTGGGTTCACTTCTCTGGCAACAAACTTGATCCGTTCCGATTTGAATGAACATTGTGATGAGGAAAATTTGGGCGAATGGGCTAATTGCGCCGATGTGTTTGTATGGGATGGTGAAACCAATACTATCGAAAGAGTTTCCGTCCGTAGTGGTGGGGCGCAGTTGTTTTCGGCTTCAACGTTCGCGAGTGTATCCGCCGACGGTCAACAGATATTATTTTTAAGTTATACCCCTTTGATTACAGAGGAAGATTCATGGCGGGATTGGGATATTTTTTTACATAATCGTTCTACTCGTGAAACGGTGGGAATTTCGACAGGGTTAGAGGGTAGAGAAGATGCCCATGCGAATTCCGGTACAGGAATGTACTACGATATTGAGGTGCCCAATTACGATATGTCTGCTGATGGGCGATTTATAGTTTTTGGATCGTTAGTGGATACCTTCATAGAACGTGACACCAATACCTCTTGTGACACCGATGGGGATTTTAGACGCGAGGAAAATTGTATGGATGTATTTTTACTTGATCGGCAGACAGGCACTATTACTCTCATTTCCCGCGCCGATCCTACGATAGAGCGTGTTATTAACTAATGGGCTTACTCCGTCACCGATTCGCCCCCATCATCGCGCTCCTGCTTTTGACATTGGTGCTCACGTACCCCACCGTTTTTACCCTCACCACCCATGTTATTGACCGTCAAGACCCTCTGCTGAATACATGGATTATGGCGTGGGAGGCGCACGTCTTACGGGGCGGAGCAAATGACCTCTTTACGACCAACATCTTCTATCCTCTTCAAAATTCCCTTGCCTTTAGTGAAATCCTGCTTAGTACCAGCCTGATGGTCATGCCCGTTACATGGGCAACGGATAGTCCGATTCTAAGCTACAACCTTGCCTTTTTGTTTGCCTTCTTTTCCAGTGCGCTGGGTGTCTATCTGCTGGCATTGTACCTGACAGGGCATCGCGGCGCGGCAGTGGTGGCGGCGGTGGCGTTTGCGTGGTCGCCCTACCGCATGGGACATTTGAGCCAGATTCAGTTGCTCACCTTTGGCTGGCTTCCCCTTGCCTTTATTTATCTGGATCGTTTACTGCGTGGCAGGGGGACTGCCCTTCGCAACGGCTTTTTATTGGGGTTGTTTTTCGTTTTACAAGCGTTGGCGAGTTTTTATTCTGCCCTCTTTGGCGGGGTGGCATTGCTCCTTTACGGGGTGGGGTGGTTGGTATGGAAACGGCGATTGCCCTTGCGTTCGGTCGGTGGCTTTTTGCTGGCGGGGGTATTGGTGGTCGTGCTGGTCGTTCCGTTTACGCTACCCTATTTTGAAGTGCAACGGGAATTGGGCGCAGGTTGGACGTTGGAGGACAACGAACGGTTTAGCGCGAGTTTGCAGGCATACGGCTATGCCCCCGAAGGAACCCTGTTTTGGGATGAGATAACGCGCCCCCTCGCCTATGATTATGGAGAATGTTGCCCCTCTGATTCCCTGTTCCCCGGCGTAACGTTATTGGGGTTCAGTGGGGTTGCGCTGTGGCAGGCGCGGGGGGGGCGGCGGGGGTTGTGGCTGTTGATCGGTATCGGGGCGTTTGTACTGTCGCTGGGTCCCACCCTGACGATTGCCGCAGGCGAGCCGACTTCGATTCCCCTACCGTATCAATGGCTGTATGAAACCATTCCCGGCTTTAATGCCCTCCGTGCACCCGTGCGTTGGGCAGTGTTGGTGACATTGGCGTTGTCGCTGTTGGCGGCAGTGGGGATTACCCGTTGGCGGGGGCGATGGGGCTGGTTGGTGGCGTTCGGGTTGGTGCTGGCGGAATTTGCGGTGTTGCCCTTGCGCGTGGTTCCCCTCCCCGACCCACCCGATTCGCTGGCATGGTTGGGGGCGCAACCCCCGACCCGCGTTTTGCAAATCCCCCTGGCGGCGGAGTTGTCCCGCCCTGATGTGGAGGGGGCGGAATGGCAGGAGCCGCGCCTGTTGTGGGAAGTTTCCCGTCTGTTGGAAATGCAATATTTTTCGACTGCCCACTGGCACACTACGCTGGATGGTTATAGCGGCTATGTTCCGGCGCGGCATGGGGATTACGCCCGCGAACTCCAATCTTTGCCAGGCGAACGGGCATTTTTGATGTTGCGTGGGCTGGGGGTTGAGTATGTGGTAGTCCAAGAAGATGAATTATCGGACGAAGCATTGGCGCGGTGGCAACAGCCTTTGCCGGAGGGGGTGACGGAGATAGAACGGATCGGGACAGACCGTATCTTAAAGATTACATTCCCCCGCGTTGTAGATTCGGGTGAATTTATAACAGAAACCGTCACGATTCCACTTACCACAACCCTGTTGGTGAATAGTTTGCCGTCTAATGCAACTGTTACCATTCCTATATTCGTCAATAGTTCCCCTCCCACCGCCATTAAGGGTGATTACCAACAAAAGGTTCACATTGAATGGGTACGCTCCGACGGGTATAGCGTGACGGACACCGCAACTATCACCTATCCTGTATTTCTCGATTCCGTCACTATCTTGTCCTTACCCCTCAATACTCCTTCGGATGGCAGCTGGCAACTCTCACTCTCCTTGAGTTATCCTCCCATTGGATGGGCGCAGGATGATAGATTGGGATGGGTTGAGCCTTATCTCAACGATATTAAGCAACACCCTATTACGGTGCAGGACAACACTCCGCCTATTCCTGATTTTATTCCGATACTTTTAGAAAAGGCGGAATCCCTAGGCAACCATCAATACCGCCTCACATGGCATACCTATCAACCCTTATTTCACGATTACAGTATTTCGGTGCGGGTGGTGGATAGCGTGGGGAATGTACTAGCGCAACAGGATGGTGCGCCGGGGGGTGATGTGCCAACGTCGGCATGGCTGGCGGGCGAACCGTATTCCGCCGATTTGGTGTTAGAGATTCCGCCAAACGGAGATGACTTGCAATTGCAGGTGATCTGGTATGACCCCGCACGCCCCAACGGGGCACGGGTATGGAATAGGGGGGAATTTGTAGAATCGTTGATTCTGCCGTTGCCTACCCCTTGACTGTCCAAAGGGTGGGCGGGTGTGCGCTCTATAGGGATAATTGCGCCATTCCGACCACCCGCCCCTACGTTTGTACCTTTAATGTCTTCCACTTCACAACAAATAATGCTTGCCCTTCTCCGTGTAATATACCTTGACGCGGGTTCCCGGTGGAGGAGCCATCGCATGGCTGGCATCTTCGCTTAAGGCTTCCGAATAACCGTACCTGATAATGCCACCCGGCGTGGCAAATTGATAGCGCACCCCCAATAGTTCCATTCCATTTCCCCGTATTTTTTCAGCTTGTACCACTGTTCCTTCCAGCACTTGCGCCTTTGGTGCAGAGGATGAAGCGGTTATGGGCTTCTCGTGGATCGAAGGTGAAACGGGGGTGGCTTTTTTCCGTGCTTGCCGCCCTTTCCACATATCTCTCAATACCACCGTAATTCCCATCAAGAATAAAATCAAGAAGAACACGAGCATACCTTCTTCGGTAGGGGTCGTAAGATCAGGAAGGGATGGCAGGGTAATCGTTCCCAGCCATCTAAAGATGACATCAAATCCGCCACAAACCATACAAAAGAGATAAAGCCCGACGGCAAAAAACCACCAATACTTCCCAATACTGCCTTGAGGTTTTGATAGATGGGGACGTGCCCTGTTTCCTGCAAGATACTGCTGATTGACCTTATGTAGAAGAAAAAGGTCAGGATCGGGAACAGGGGTTTCTATGATTGAATTATCAAGAGAGGTGGATATTTCGTTCATAACAATTGATAGTCATCATCCGAAAAATACCAGATATAGACCGGGGTTCCGGGCGGCGGAGCCATCTTTTTCTGTTCTGGTGGTACGTTGGCTTCGGCATTATTCTTAATAATTTTGCCCGTTGGAGATGTGAACTGATAGCGAATCCCTATTGCATCCAGATGTTTTTGATTGTATGCCCCTCGAATTTTCTCCGAAGCAATCACTTCCCCCATCAACAATTGCCCTACTTTTTTAGGAGTTGAAGTAGCGGTTTGATGTAGTAAAGCCAAACAGCCAGCACCTGACACTATCAATGAGCCGCCTACAATTAAGGCAGGTGCTACAAAGTCGCCCATAATCATGATGATGATTCCCCCCATCAGACAGAGAAATGCCACAAACGCGAAGAAGAGGGCGGGGTCTACCGCATCATTCCGTTTGAGATACGGGGTGGTTCTTCGTCCGCGCAAATATGCCTCGTTTTCCCAATGGGCAACAAAGGCATCGGGGTGCATGACGGGGGTTTCTTTGATCGGGCGGGGGACTACGGGGGACTCGCTCATAATAA
>CBKYSX010000347.1:0-5099 GCA_966690745.1 uncultured Ardenticatenales bacterium | reverse complement strand
ATTCACATAGAAGTTCTTATCTTCCAGTGCAATCGTGGCATCTATCAAATAGGGCGAAATCTGCTCTAAAGTAACCACTTGACGGTTCCCGCCACGGGGGTCCAGCACTTCCCATAACAACACCGTTCCGGTGCGGTCATAAATCTGAGTCGTTTTGAAATCCCGTTCGGTGCTGGTCGCAATCGTTTCCGGCGTGGGTACTTCTCCTTCATAGACATTATCTGCATAGAAAGAAACCCCCGCCACCACCACATTTTCAACAATGCGGTCTACCCAGGGTTCGGTCTGCTCGGTTAGGTATAAATACCCCACCGCACCCGCCACCACCGGAATCAAAATCAGAAAAAACAAAAAGGTTGTCACCAAACTTGTGACCGCAAAAATAATGCGCCATATCGGAGTACGGGGTTCACGGCGGCGCTGGCGGCGGGCAATAACAGGAATTTTCGACGTGCGTTTCATTTATGTGTCTTGCGTGTTGTGTTTACGGTATATGTCATACAGATTCCGGCTGTCAGTAAACACAACACGAAACGAATTTACAGACAATAGGGTGTGCGTTATGAATATACGCACACCCTATTGGGGTTGGCTTGCGCCGTATTATAGTCAACATGGTCGGATTGCATAGCACATTCGACAAAATAGAGCCGTTTCTACTGACAATCCTTATCCAAAGACGTGATCATTTTCCTAATCGTCGGGGTTTTGTACCTTAAAGACCAATGCGGCAAGCGCACCACCAATCAGGGGACCTACAATATGAATCCAGACGGAGGTATTAAACGCCCCGCCGAAAAGTGCCTGAGATAAGGTCGGTCCTAAGCCTACCGCCGGATTATAGGCACCCCCGGAAATACCACCCCCCGCGATGGCGGCAACGACAATCGTGAAACCAATTGCCAACCCATACGTAGGATTCCCCGACGTGCCTTTAGCAGTAGCAACGTTCAATACCACCAGCGCAAGGGCAAAGGTATAGATGATTTCGTTAAGCAGAGCATCGATTACGCTTACGTTTGCACCGGGTGCAGGAGCGAACGTTTGCCCTGTTAAGATATACACCACAATTCCTGCTACAAACGCCCCGATAATTTGGGCAATCATATAGGGAGCAACATCAGCCACAGGGAGCTTGCCCCGCATGTAAACCGCTAATGTCACCGCAGGATTATAATGTGCCCCCGACACATGTCCCCCCATAAATATCATCACCATTAAGATCGAACCGATTGCCAACGCACCCAACGGGGCTTGCCCCACCACGACTAAACCAATCGTCAGAACCAGAAAGAACGTCCCGATAAATTCTGTCAGGTATTTGTTCATAACTGACCTCACTGACCTCGTTTGGAATCGGTTGTCGAGGTAAGCACCGTTTCAGCCCCCTTAAGCCCCGACAAGCCTATAGGAATAATCATTACCCTTCAATCATAACAGCCATTTGAAAACAAAAAAAGGTCAAGCATACACACGCTTGACCTTACAGAAACGTTCGAGATTTTAGAATCCGGGAACCAAAGATACGCGGCGGAATGTTGCCAAACGGCTGAATCTCTGCCATGCCCGTTCCCACTGTTGCACCAACACCTGTACCGTGTCATCCTCGGCGTAGTCATCGCCGATATCGTGCATCACCCATTCCACTGCCGCACTGACCGATTCCAGAAAAACACCAAAATCTACCAAGAATAGGCCGTCTTCATTATTGAGCCATGAGGTGGCGGTAAAAGCGTAGGTGGGGTATTTGGCAATTTCAACCTGCTGCCCGACGCGGCGCAGGTGCAGGGGATGAGAATCGGTGGGGACGTACCATTCTGCCTGATCGTTACTGCTCAAAACAATGCAGGCATGGAGCAGATGAGCAAGTTGGATACCGAGCGAGCCTTCTGCCCGCACCACCCCTTGTCGTTCCCCATCGGTGAGGGCGTGGATGAACAATCGTGCCGGACGGTCTTCTAATGGATGGGGTCCATCTGCCTCCTGGCATTCAATGCGTAGACAGCCGCTTTCCCAGCTTTTCATCTTCTATCCCTCAAACATGTTGCCAACCCGAAATAGTGACTCCCTACAGGTTGGTAGGTTTACCTTTACCTGCAAAGGATACCACGATGGGGGTCGAAAAGCAAGAGGATTTTAAGACCGAGAAATGAGAAAGGGGCAATGAGAAACGAGAAGGGATTTCTCATTGCCCCTTTCCCTTCGGGGTGTCGTTTTAAGTAGATTCTGTAGATTTCGTAGATTCTGTCAGCCCTCATAACGAATGCCATTCCTTTAAGGGTCTCTGCTACAATGGCAATCGTGGCAACCGTCAGACAGGAGCGAATCTCAATAATGACGACCGATCCCACTATTCTTAACCAAGACCAAAAACCGATAGCAAGAGCTTATACCCCAACCCATTTTTCTTATTGAAGCCTGTTCCGATAAGATTACCATCACGGTAAGAGAGCGTTCTCTTGGCTCCCATACATTCTGCTCAACACTGCTCAGAGGTATATACCGCCTGAACGTTATTGTTCACGCACCGTCCACCCGATAGGTTAGATTCCGATGTTCCATCCCCATCGCTTAATCATCATCTTTTTCCTAAGTGTTTGGGTTCTGCTCACTTCATGTAACGGGAATCCCTTTGAAGAAAATTCGACTACGGATTCGGTTACAACCACCACTGCCCCACAACCGGGGCCCGATGCCGCCCCACGCCGTTATATCATTCAAAGCGGGAGTTCTCAGGCAGGCTATGCGGTACAGGAAGAGTTATTCGGGCAGGAGGTGTCGGGGCGTACCACCGTGGGCGGCACAACACAGGTCGAAGGGTTCATGGAGTTGACCATTGACCCGACCAATGGTGGCGTTGCGTTGGGAGAAAATCAGATTACGGTCAATATCGAATCATTGACCAGCGATGAAGGGCGGCGCGATAATCGGATTCGGGAAGAATGGCTGGAATCCTCTACCTATCCCCTTGCTACTTTTGTCGCCACAGATATTCAAAACTTCCCCGCAGGCGTACAACCGGGGCAAGAAGCCATCTTCCAATTAGTCGGGAATTTAACAATTCGAGATGTGACGCGTCCCACCACTTTTACTACGACCGCAATCCTGAACGGAAATCAGATTTCCGGTACGGCTACAACAATGATTCTGATGCGTGATTTCGGCTTTGACCCGCCGGGCGTTATGGGGGTCCTCTCCGTCACCGATGGAGTCACCGTAACCGTGCAATTTGTAATGCAGGAAGGTTAGTCCGCCTGTTCCCATGTGGGGCTTATAGCCGCGCCCGGTTGCCAGCGCAACGTTTTCAGCAACATCAGCACTGTGGGAATTCCATCCAACGGAGTCAACTTTTTGCCCGCAGAACGGGCAGTGTATTGAATCGGGATTTGAGCCATCGGCACTTTTAAGCGCAACAATTTCGCACTGATTTCCGCTTCAATCTCAAATCCGTTGCTTTGCAAATCCAATGATTGGAGCAGACGGCGATCCACCATTTTGTAACAGGTTTCCATATCTTGCAGACTACTGCCATATAACAAATTGGTTGCCCACGTTACAAAATGATTGCCGAATTTCATCAACGCCGAACGATCCGATAGATCCCGTACGCCATAGACGGCTTTTACCTGTTTATGCTTAAATTCCTGCAACAATCGCGGGAAATCTTCCGGCGAATATTCCGTATCTGCGTCTTGAATAATCACAATCTCCCCAGTGGCTTGGGCTAACCCTGTGCGAATCGCCGCCCCCTTTCCCTGATTTTTTTCGTGAACAATCATCCGCAAATTTGGAATAGCGGCGGCAAGAATCATCGGGGAAATATCCGTTGCCGACCCATCATCCACCACAATAATTTCTTTTTCTACCTCTACCGCACTCACCCGCTTTAGAATTTCAATGCAGGTTTCATCTTCGTTATAAATCGGCACAATGACGGAAAGGGTCATGGAACTCCTAAGCACAGTCAACGGGATAGTCGCGGACTGTTGTAGCATATATTGATAAAATCGGGAATATCATCAGCAGGCTGTTTGTCGCTCTTTCCGCTCTTCTTACAATATTGGGAATGACGTTTTACAAAGCACCCGAACCGAAAGGTTTATTCACTATGACTTTACAATGGTGGCAACGTGCAGTCTTTTATCAGGTCTATCCACGGAGTTTCGCGGACGGCGATGGCGACGGAATCGGCGATTTACCAGGGTTAATTTCCAAATTGGACTATCTGGCATGGTTGGGCGTAGATGCCATCTGGCTCTCCCCCCATTTCCCCTCCCCGCAAGCCGATGTCGGCTATGATGTTGCGGATTATACAGATGTCAACCCTGAATACGGCACATTGGATGATTTTAAAACCCTGATTGCCGAAGCACACGACCGAAACATTCGTATTATTCTGGATTTGGTATTGAACCACACCTCCGACCAACATGAGTGGTTTAAAGAATCCCGCCGTACCCGTGACAACCCGAAACGGGAATGGTATATCTGGCGCGACGGCAAAGAGGACAATCCCCCGAATAACTGGCAATCTCTCTTTGGCGGCTCGGCGTGGGAATATGACGTACTCACCGCCCAATACTACTACCACCATTTTTTTAAGGAACAGCCTGATTTAAACTGGCGCAACCCGGAAGTTAATGCCGCGATTTTTGATGCAGTGCGCTTCTGGTACGAACTGGGCGTAGACGGCTTCCGTCTGGATGCGATTGGCACCCTTTTTGAAGACCCCGACCTCCCCGACCATGTGGCTTCTCACAGTCAGGCGGAACTCCACAAGATGGGGTTGATGGCAACCACCAGGCAAGAACATGATCAGATCGAAAAATTGATGCAGGAAATGTATGTCCATCAATGGGATTTACCGGGTGTCCATGAAGTGTTCCAGGAGCTAAGGCAGGTCAACGACGAATATCCCGAACGGGTATTGGTGGGTGAGACGGATGCAATCGAGTATCACGGGGATGAAAATGACGAACTCCACATGGTTTTCAATTTTCCGTTGGTACGCCAATCGCCGCTTACCCCCACTTTTATCCGCCAGAACCAAACCGAACGCTTGTCCCTATTACCCCCCGGTGCTTGGCCCTGTAACACCC
>CBKYSX010000346.1:0-5108 GCA_966690745.1 uncultured Ardenticatenales bacterium | reverse complement strand
TTACCTGCGGATGGCAACGCTGGGGTTTATCATTGCCGAGTTTATCAGTATTGTAGAGAATGTTGCCAAAGCCGGAGTATTGCCCAAACCCTTAAAACCGCTATTAGCGCGGTTAATAAAAGAATTTGAGTAAAAATAAAGCGGGGCGGACATCATGTCCGCCCCGCTTTATTTTTGAAGAAACTACAAAACCTTTGTAATCGTCAACCCTTCAATCTCCTCTGCGGCGGTTTCCAGTGCCTGCGCGGAGCCGAGAACCGCAACGGCTCCCTGTTGGTTCACAGCATCAATGACATCGGCAAAGGCGCGGAAATCGGCAGGGGTGGTGGCAAGGATTTGCTCGCGGCGGCTCTGGCGTTGCTCATCGGTAACATGGGCGATGTACCGTTCCAATGCGCTATGCCCTTGGGCATCGGGCAATTGATAGGCATCCATATCGCCAATTGCGCCGATAATCCCCTTGGTGACTTCTTCCCCGCTAATCTCGACATCTCGCAGGAAATCCCCCGCGCCTTTATAGACATCAAGGGTGCGGGTCAGGTTCGGGTCACGGTAGGAGAGAAAGGAAAAGGTGTTGGCAAGCGTATCCAACGCGGCAAAGCCACCATACGCGCCTCCTTGCACCCGGACTTTCTCCCACATATAGGACATGCCCAGATAGCGGGAAACGACCACCGCACTGCCTGTGGTGGCATTCGGAACGTTGCTTACATCGGCAACCCGCCCGACATAATTGACCCGCGCCGGAATGGTTAACCCTTCGGGGGCGGGGGGCAAGGCGGGGGAGAACCTCGCGCCAGCCGCTTTGGTCCAGCGTGGCATTCAGAATCATCGTATCGCGGTTGAGCAGAATGTTCCGAATACGGGTCAGGGTTGCCAACACACCCTTCCAGTTGTTTTGCACGTTTTCGGCAAGGGATCGCAGGAAGAACAGTTGACTTACCCCGGTCATTTGTTCATTTGCCCAATCCGCTTCATTCAAGCGGGCGCGGAGGCGGCGATTGACCACACGATGCCCCATCGGAACCAGTTCCGCCTCGGCTCCGGCTTTTTCTTCCAGTACCATTTGCAGGAAGCGTTCCTGATTGTCGAAACGGGTGGTGGTGAGTACATCACGCAGAATGGCGAACAGTTCCGCCGATTGCGGAGCCATTGCCTTGCCACGCAGGAACAGCCACGCGGCAGATTCATCCGTGCCGCGAACCACGGTCGTAAAGGTTTTGGTGCTGATACCCCCGGTTTTTTGGTCAATGCGTTGGCTCAGGCGTACAAAATCTTCGGCTTCCGTGCCCATTTCCAGCAATGCCCGCCCGAACAAGGGAATATAGGGGAGCAGGTCTTGCGGCAGGGTGTGCAGGTCTAAACCGAGGTCAAAATAGAGAATCCCGTTCGTGCCGAGGTCATGGTAAAGCAATTCGGCTCCGGCGACATCCAGCACTTCGGTAGGAACGGTTTTTACCTGACGGTCTAAATCTTCCAACGTCAGTTGGGGAATCATTGCCAGCACGTCCGGGCTGTCGGGGGTTTCCTGCGCTTTTTGCAAGGCAAGCGATTCTTGCACCACCCGCTCAATATCCCGGTCGGTCAGATGGGAACGAACATTGGCGAGTTTTGCCTGTTCGTTGGCTTCCCATGTTTGTGCCAATTGGCTATCGGGGCGAAGCACCAATGTGACACGATGGTGATTTTTAACGAGGTAATTTTCAATCAATTCCTCAAAAATCTGCTCCCCGTTGGCGAGGCGTTGTTTCAGGTCGTTCAACGTCTCTTCAAACGCGATAGCATCAAAGGGTGTGCCGTCGTGGTTCCATGTGTTTAGTGCCCGTAGGAAAATCGCCAACCCACGCGGGAAGTTGCCCGTATTGTTTTCGCGCAGGGCAAATTCTGTCGCGTTCACCGCCGCTTCAATCGCATCTTGATCAATGCCTTCCACTGACAGATGGTGAAGGGTATTCAAGACAACCTTCTCAAAGGCATTGGCGGTATCGGGGTCGGTGCCTTTCATCCCAATTTGAAACGACATCTGGCGGCGGCTGGTATCCACCCCTGAATTGGCTAAGTCTTCGCCCAACCCGGATTCAATCAACGCTTTGCGTAAGGGTGCGCCGGGGGTTCCAATCAGCAGATATTCCAGCATTTCCAGCGCAAACGCCAGATGGGGGTCGTGGTTTTCGGGCAAGAGCCAACTCATCAGCAACATCCCTTTGCGTTCAGAGGTGTCATCTTCGGCAACCGGATAGGTGCGTTCGACATGGCGCGGCTCGGCGAACATAGGCTGAACATCAATCTTCGACTCAGGTTCACTTCGGTCAAATTCTGCGATAAAGTCGTTAATCAGCCGTAACCGTTCCGTCGGGTTATCATCCCCGTAGAAATAAAATTGGGCGTTGCTGGGGTGGTAAAAGCGGTGGTGGAATGCCTGAAATTGGTCAAAGGTCAGATTGGGAATATCTGCCGGGTTGCCGCCCGAATCGTGGCGGTAAATAGTGTCCGGGAAAAGGGTGGTTTGTCCATAGTTAAAAAGCAAACGTTCCGGCGATGAATTTGCCCCTTTCATTTCGTTAAACACGACCCCCTTATAGCTCAAGGTGGCATCGGCGGTGGGCAATTCATAATGCCATCCCTCTTGTTGCAGAACCTGCGGGGTCAGGCGCGGATAAAAGACCGCATCCAGATAGACATCCACCAGATTGTAAAAATCTTGCAGGTTTTGGCTGGCAACCGGGTAGACCGTTTTATCGGGGTAGGTCATGGCGTTAAGGAAGGTGTTGAGCGACCCTTTCAGCAATTCGACAAAAGGCTCTTTGCTGGGATATTTGCGCGACCCGCACAAAACACTGTGTTCCAAAATGTGGGCGATGCCGGTGGAATCATCGGGCGGGGTACGGAACGAGACCCCGAAGGATTTGTTGCTGTCTTCATTCACCAACGACAACAATTCCGCCCCTGTTTTGATATGCCGGTACCAATAGGCTTCGCTGTTCAATTCGGGCAGGGAACGCTGTTCAATCAGTTCAAAACCGTGTTCATTCGACATGGGTGTTTAACCTTTTTCTATGAAGTGTTAAAACGTGGGGAAACTTCTCACCGACTATCCGATTATAAATAGGCATTACCCTCGTTTCTCGCTCGAAGTGCGTAACTTCTAATTATGTAGAGAAAGAGGCGATGAGATGACAATTCGGGAATTGTAGCACGAAAGAGGGAGAAGGGGATGTAAAGGAGGTTACGATTTTAGAGATTTCAGTCAAGAGGGGGAGTGCAGTGAAACCACGTTTCACTGCACTCCCCCTCTTGTTTTATTTCGGCAGAAAGGCTATCTGTCCCGATTATGCCGCTCGCTCCAATTGGCGTACCGGAAGCAGGGCGTTGTATTCCGCCAGCAATTTATCGAGCACAAATGCCCAGGTGCGCCCTTCGACACGGCTTCGCCCCATCTGCCCCAATTTGCGGGCATAGGCAGGGGTACTGAGCAACAATTTAGTCGCCCCGACAAATTCGCTGATCTCCTCCGGGTCTACCAGTAAGCCTGTGACCCCATGTTCCACATGGTCTAACACGCCGCCCGAACGAGGGGCAATTACGGGCAAGCCGCTTGCCATGGCTTCTAAAACCACGTTTCCCAACGTTTCATTCGGAGAAGGGAAGACAAAGGCATCTGCCGCCGCATACGCCCCCGCCAATTCCTCGCCGCTCAAATAGCCGGTAAAAACGGTGTTGGTTCCCGCAAACAGTTCTTCAAGCGGCGCACGGTTGGGTCCATCTCCCACCACAGCAAAACGTACCTCCGGCATGGCTTCCAATACGGGGCGTATCCATTCAATCCGTTTTTCCACCGATACGCGCCCTACGTAAAGTAACAGCGGGGCATCCGGCGCACCCCCGGTTAAACGGGTACGCCATTCGTTGGAGCGTTTGGCAGGGGTAAACAGGTGACTATCTACCCCGCGCCCCCAGACCTTGACCCGCCGGAAGCCATGTTCTTTCAGTTCCATCTGGGTAATGCGGGAAGGGCAAAGATTCAGGTCGGCTTGATTGTGCAACCAGCGAAAATAGCCCCAGATAGGGTCTGCCAGAAACGCCCAGCCCCATCGTGCCGCAAAGCCCGCGACATCGGTATGGTACGATGCCACCACCGGCACCTCATGGGTTTTACCATACCGTAATGCCGCCAAGCCGAGGCTGACCGGATTGAGCGTGTGAATCAAATCCGGCTGGAATGCACTAAGTTCATCTTTGATGTCTATTGTAGGGGAAACGAAATGCAATTCGGGGTAAATGGGGAAAGGGATAGCCGGTAATCCAATCACACGGCTATGGGCATAGGTAGAGGGTCCGCCTTCGGGGGCAAAAACGAGTGCTTGATGCCCCCGCACTACCAAATGTTCCAATAGATGGCAGAGGGTGTTGACGATTCCATCTACTTTCGGCAAGAAGGTTTCGGTGAAGATGGCGATTCGCATAGATATTCTTCTTTTAGTGAATTATCTTTTAAGAGTTAAGAGGAAAGAGTGAAGTACTACGCCTCTTCGCTCTTTCCTCTTCTCTCTATTTTCTTTATGTTTTAACACCTTACGTCTTCCAGCGTTTCGATAGGTTAAGAAAATTTAGACCAGCGCAAACGCCATCACGACTACGCCACTACCCAATAACCCGCCCCAAATCACCTGCCATAAGGTGTGGCGGCGCATCCGTAGCCGTGCCCACGCTACCAACGGCACAAGGGCGGCAAAGCCCAACGCCACCGAGGGCGCGGCAATTTTCCAACCCAGTACGGCTAACGTCGCGGCGGCGGCACTGTGCGCCGAAATTTTCCAACGAAGCGTAATCACAAACAACAAAATGCTTTGAATCCATGCCGCAAGGGCAACGGTAGTCAGCAGATAAGGGGCGTTGCCAAGTTGCATCACCAAACACGCCGCACCACTACTGGCAATCGTGACTGCCATCGGGCGGAATCGTTCGGTGCGGACGCGCAAATGAAAATCTTGTACCCGCCCGGTGCGGAGCAACCAGAGCATATAGAAAACAGGAATCAATACCGCAAAGCCAAGATAAAAAGCCACCCACAACCAATCGCGGCGGCTGTCTAGGGTGGTAGCGGTTAG
>CBKYSX010000345.1:0-5130 GCA_966690745.1 uncultured Ardenticatenales bacterium | reverse complement strand
TTTGGTGTCCAGTAATAGCACCCGCAAATGCTCCTGCTGAAAATAAGACATCTCCCCCATCAACAGATTCGCCGCATCGGTAGGGGATTTTACCTGCGGGCGGTCATCGGGGCGCAAATTTGCGGTGCGAACCCCCAATTCAATCCCCGCCAGCAATTGTGCGGCTTTGGCGGGACCCAACCCGTGAATACTATGCGTCAATTCCGTAACGGTTGCCTGCGAAACACCCCTTAACCCCCCAAACGTTTGCAAAATTTTATCCGCCAATTCCAGAACCGAACAGCCTTCTACCCCGGTGCGTAACAAAATCGCCAACAATTCGCGGTTCGCCAACGCGCTTGCCCCGTAATCAATCAACCGTTCGCGTGGACGTTCATCCCGCGCCATGTCCGCGATCATCAAACGATAGGTTGGTTTTTGCTCATCCGAGTTCATACGATAACCCTTCAATACTCTTGTGATATAATCCCCCGCTATGCACCTGACCTTCTTGCTTTCCGCCAGCCTTGACAGCCCCTATGGCAAAGGGCGTTGTTTGCCCCTTGTCACGGCACTCGCCGCACAGGGCTATCGTATCACCATTCTGGCACTCCACCATGATTGGGAACGATGTACCCAAAAACGGGTCAGCCTTACCACCGATGGGGAACCTATCGAAATAATCTATGTCGGGCAGATGGCGGTGCGGAAACGGGACGGCAAAAAACAGTATTTCCCGGCGTGGCAATTGGTGTGGGTGCTGTTGACGGGTTTTATGGGCTTTCTTCGCGCCGGACGTGCCGTTCATACCGATGCCTACCATGTAGGCAAAGCACAACCCGTCAACGGGCTTGCCGGATGGGTGCTCAGCCGCCTGACGCGCCGCCCCCTCTTTGTGGATTGTGATGATTACGAGGCAGTTGCCAACCATTTTACCAATCCCTTGCAACAGCGACTAGTGGCGTGGGTTGAGGATTGGCTACCGCGACAGGCAAACGGGGTTACGGTCAATACCACCTTTCTGGCGGAACGGTACCAACACATGGGCTACCCCGCCCATCGGATTGTGCAAGTACCGAATGCCGTACCCGCTTTCCCTTCTCCGAATGCACCGGTACCGTCAGCGTTGACAACGGTGTACGCCGCTATTCCGTCCCATGCACCACTTATTGTATACGTTGGCACCCTGGCATTGGAAAGCCATCCCGTAGATTTCTTGCTTGAAGCCTTTGCCCTGCTAGCGACTCAAAATACAGACGCACATTTATTGGTTGTCGGCGGTGGTCCTGATGAAAATCATATTCGCGCCCTTGCCGGAATCTCTCCGGTTGCTTCTCGCATCCATTTTACCGGGCAACTGCCCCCCAATGATGCCCTCTTTGCCTATCGCCTCTCCACCATCACCGTAGACCCGGTGCATAACAATGAGGTTGCCCGCGCCCGGTGCCCCTTGAAACTGATGGAAAGTCTGAAGGCAGGCAAACCGATAGTCACCGGGGATGTCGGAGATCGCCGCACCTGGCTGGGGGCGGACTTTGCCGATTGGTTGGTGTCGCCGGGGTCGGCGGAGGCATTGGCGCAACGGATGGCACACGTCCTATCTGAATGGGAACGCTGGACATCATCCGCCATTCAAGCCCGCGCCGACCACTTCGCCCCGGACAAACTCGCCCTACGATGGGCGCAGATTTATGCCACGCTTGAAAAGGTGACGGCATGAGCCGCCCCGCAACTGTTATTCGCAACCACCTGAATAATGCGCTGGATCGCCGCAGTACCACAGGCAATATCGTTCAACTCCTCTTCGGGTCGGGTATCGGGCAGATTTTTATTGCGATTGCAACTTTGTTGGCAACGCGCACCCTCGGTGATGCCGCCTATGGGCAATACGCCGCCGCCTACACCATCGCCACCCTAACTTCCACTGCCTTCAATTTTGGCATGGACAATTGGTTGCTTCAACAAGCCCGTGTCCGTGATTCTCTGCCCCACTTTACCGCCAATAGCCTGTTGGCTCGCTTCGGGCTGGGAATGGTCTGGCTGGTTGTTCTAACTTTCATCGCCCCCCGACTGAATAGTGACACCTTTGTGCCTGAATTGGTCTTCCTGATGGGGATGAGCGTTTGGTTTGATGGAATGGTCTCTGCCTGTAATACCTTTTTTAAAGCCACCCTAGCTAATCGTACCACTGCCCTCTTATTGATGTTAAATACGGGGGGAATATTGCTTGCTTTTTATCTGTTGGCGGAACAAAACGCCCCTGTTACCCATTTTGCATGGGCAAGGTTAGGGATTACCGGCTTGGTTTTAAGCGGGTTGGTGGGGTGGCTGGTCTATTCGGGACGATTCCATCTGCAAACCGTGTGGATGCCCGCTATGCTCCGCGCCAGTATCCCGTTCGCCCTCTCTGAATTTTTCTACTTTGTCTATATGCGTTCCGATGTAACGATTATTGGAATTCAATTGGATAGCCGCGCCGTCGGGCAGTATGCACCCGCCTCCATGCTGATTAGTGCCTTGTTCTTAATTCCAAGTTCGCTCTATATGGTCATGGTTCCGGTACTCAGTCGCCGCATCCATGACCTTCATCATGCCGTTGCCTCCGAAAAAGTAAGACAACGGGAAGCCCTCAATCAACAACTAAAGAAGTTGGTTGTTGCCACAATAGGAATTGGAATTGCTCTGACCCTTGGCACCTTTTTGCTGGGTCCGCTGATTGTAGATACCCTGCTCCCCCCTGCCTATGACACCACCGCCTCCATTCTGCGAATTTTAAGCTGGTTGTTGTTTTTCAAAACGGGCAGTTTCGCTTTGGGGGCATTATTGGTGGCGGCGGATTTACAAACGCCCAGAGTGCGTTGGCAGGCAGTGGTCGCCGTACTAAGTGCCACCATCACCTATCTATTGGCACGTCCCTATGGCATTACCGCCGTAGCATGGCTCTATGTTCTTACTGAAGCATTACTGTTCATAGGATATTTCGTTGTAGCAATCCGATGGCTCCAAAAACGAAATCTATAAACGGGTATGGTGAAACAAATTTTGCTGGTCAATCTTCATTCCTCTGCTAACGCAGGGGATCATGCCCTAACGCTGGAATCGCTCCGCCAGTTACGCGAAACCTTCCCATCGGCGCAGATTACCTGTGCTTATAATGACCCCACCACTGCCGAACCCGATGTAATTGCGTTGCCGTCCTTTTTCAATTGGGTGCGTCGCCGCCGCGCCGATGGCACGTTAGGGTGGAATGTTTTCCCGGGATTCTTGTTGATTATCACAGCGTTGTTGCCCGGCTTGCTCTATCGTCTTACGGGCAAGTTACCCCGGTGGTGGTTCACACTCTCTCAATATGAACTTTTGAAGGCGTATGCCCATGCGGATGTCGTCGTAAGCAGTGCCGGGAATGTCTTTTATAGCAGTGGAACCGGGTTAAATTTACTGGTAAATTATTTCACCTTTGCCTATGGCGCATGGCTGGGAAAGCCGATTGCTACTCTACCCCAATCGTTTGGTCCAGTGCGGCACGGCTGGGAAAAATGGTTGTTGGGGCAAATCGGCAGAAGGGCAAGGCTGTTGTTGGCGCGGGAACCTGTTTCAGCACGATTGCTGGCAGAGGTGGAGGTTCCTTCTGGGCGGTATAAATTAGTTCCTGATGTTGCCTTTGCGTATCAAGAACAAGCGGAGGCAGAGGCAAAAGCGATTTTGGGGCATTTTCTTGATGTGAATACGCCTACGCCTCTTTTGGGTATCACCATGATTAATTGGGGGGCGCAAAATCGCGCTTTCGGGCAACAGGAAGGGTATGAAGCCGCCATCACTGCGACAATTCGCCGTTTTTTGGCGGAAAGCAACGGTCAGGTTCTGCTCTTTGCTCAAGTATGGGGACCGACTCCTGCCGAAGATGACCGGATTCCCGCCCGCCGCATTGCCTCCATCTTTGCCGATAGCGGCAAGGTGCATTTTGTGGATGCAGAATTAAACCCTGCCCAACTCAAAGGATGCTACGCCCACCTTGATTTATTACTGGGAACCCGTATGCACTCCAACATTTTCGCCCTGAGTGTGGGCATTCCTGTGGTAGCCATCGGCTATTTCACCAAAACGGCGGGCATTATGGAAATGGCGGGATTGTCGGAATGGATGATCGGAATTGAATTCGCCACCGACAGCACCCTACCCCCACTTGTCATGAAGGCATGGCACCAGCGGGATGTGCTACGTCGTCAGGTTGCCACCACCATTCCCCCTATCGTTGCCAATGCCGCTTCAGCCGCCACCCTGATTCAATCTGCCTTGCCTAATACTAAATCTGTTCCGCTACGGAGCGAGAGATCGCGGGGGTGAGGTATGCGTGTACTCCAAATCATTTCCGGCTTTGCAGTGGAAGGACCCCTTGGCGGGATTGAACGCTTTGGGATTGAATTGGTGCAACAGTTGCCGCCCGATATTGAACCGATTTTGTGCGGCATGTGGGATTATCACACGCCAAGTGATAAACACTGGCTGGTATACCTTCAACAACAGGGAATTCGCGCCTTCTGTGCCGCACCCTGGGCAGGGGAATCCCCCTATCGCAGTTTCCGCGCCGCGCTGGAAGGTGCAAAACAAGCCTTACAGGGGGAAAAAATAGATGTTATTCATAGTCATTGCCAGTTTGGGGACCCGCTGGCAATGGCGTTGCGGGGTTCTGTAGGGGCGCGGCATTTGATTCGTACGGTTCACAACGAAAAAGAATGGCCACGCCGCCCCGAACGCCGTTGGCTCTTTAGCGGTGGAATTGCGGTAAAAGCCTTCCGGCATGAAATCGGGGTATCGCAACAAGTAGTAGATACACTCAACCGCCGCCCACTTGCCCGCCTGCTCAACAAACGTGCCCTGCTTTGTTATAACGCCGTGAATGTCAGCCGTTTTGCCGTGTCACCCCCGCCTGAAATTGTTAGCACGTATCGTGAAACATTGGGCATCCCCCCTAATGCTACGGTGATTGGCTCCGTGGGGCGGCTGGAAGTGCAAAAAGGGTATGAATACCTGATTTCCGCGATGCCTGCTATCGTTGCCGCTTTTCCCGATACCCATTTGCTGATAGCGGGTGATGGAAACCTTGCTCCCACTTTGCATACTCAGGCGCAAGCGTCTCCGGTTGCAAAACAT
>CBKYSX010000344.1:0-5131 GCA_966690745.1 uncultured Ardenticatenales bacterium | reverse complement strand
GCATGACGGTAGCGGAATCACCGCTATGGACTCCTGCTTCTTCGATGTGTTGCATGATCCCGCCAATCACCACCCGTTCTCCGTCGGCAATGGCATCCACATCTATCTCGAAGGCATCTTCAAGGTAATGGTCAATCAGAATGGCTTGCCCCGGCGCGGCGTGTTGTGCCTCTGCCACAAAACCGGAAAGTTGGGATTCATTGTAGACAATCCCCATTGCCCGCCCGCCCAGCACATAGCTGGGGCGTACCATAACGGGATACCCGACGGCTTGTGCCACCCGTTTTGCATCTGCCAAATCCCGCGCAATTCCGTGTGCCGGGCTGGGAATATCCAATTCTGCCAGTAACTCACCAAAGCGTTCGCGGTCTTCGGCAAGGTCAATGGAGTTCGGTGATGTTCCTAGAATCGGTACGCCCGCCGCTTCTAAAGGACGGGTCAGGTTCAATGGCGTTTGTCCGCCAAATTGCACGACTACCCCCAACAATTCCCCACTCGCTTGCTCCCGTTCCACGATATTCAAGACATGTTCCAGCGTCAAAGGTTCAAAATAGAGCCGGTCGCTGGTGTCATAATCAGTACTGACCGTTTCGGGGTTGCAATTGACGATGATGGTTTCAATATCCAACTCGCGGAACGCCATTACCGCATGGACACAGCAATAATCAAATTCAATCCCCTGTCCAATACGGTTCGGTCCGCCGCCCAGCACCATCACTTTTTTGCGCTCGTTGGGCGGAGCCTCGCTTTCTGATTCGTAAGAGGAATAGAGATAAGGGGTTTTTGCCTCAAATTCTGCCCCGCAACTATCTACCATGTGAAAGGTTGGTAGAATGCCAGCCTCTATGCGCTTTTCACGAACGGTTTGGGCGGAAAAGGGTGTCTCCCCCTGCTGAAGCAAATACCCAATATGGGCATCGCTGAACCCTGACCGTTTGGCGCGGCGCAAAAGGCGCGAGGATAGGTCAGCGAGCGAGGCACTCCGGCTAATCTGGCTTTCAAGGTCGCTGATTTCTTGGAGTTGGTGGAGGAACCAAGGGTCAATCTTGCTATGGGCGTGGATTTCCTCAACGGAATGTCCTGCCCTAAACGCCTCCCACACCATCCACACCCGTTCGGCACGGGGAATGGCGAGGCTTTCCAACTTACCATCCCATGTTTGATGCGTAGTAGCGGGGTAGGGGGGGCGGCTTAATTCCAACGATTGCAACGCTTTTAAGAAGGATTCCTTAAAGGTGCGCCCCATCGCCATCACTTCGCCTACCGATTTCATTTGCGGTCCCAGAATCGGGTCTACGCCTGCAAACTTCTCAAATGCCCAGCGTGGAATTTTGGTAACAACATAATCAATACTCGGCTCAAAGGCGGCGCAGGTTCCCGTAATATCGTTTTTCAATTCATCCAACGTATACCCGACCGCCAGCAATGCCGCGATTTTGGCGATAGCAAAACCTGTCGCTTTGGAAGCAAGTGCGGAGGAGCGAGAGACGCGGGGGTTCATTTCAATCACAATCACACGCCCTGTTGCCGGGTCTACTGCGAATTGCACGTTGCTTCCGCCCGTTTCCACCCCGATGGCTTCCATGATGGTACGTGCCTGGTCGCGCAGACGCTGATACTCGCGGTCGGTTAGCGTCAGGGCGGGAGCAACCGTAATCGAATCGCCTGTATGCACCCCCATCGGGTCAATGTTTTCAATCGAACAGACTACGACAAAATTGTCGTTTTTGTCCCGCATCACCTCTAATTCATATTCTTTCCACCCCAATACCGATTCTTCCACCAATACCGACCCGACCGGGCTTTGGCGCAAGCCAAAATCGGCTTTTAAGATAAATTCTTCGCGGGAATAGACGGTTGCCGCCCCGGCTCCGCCCAAGGTAAAAGAGGCACGAATCAAAATCGGGTAGGTTCCAATCTCATCGGCAATCGCCACCGCCTCTTCTAACGAGGTTGCTAAGCCCCCTCTGGGCACTTCCAACCCATGTGCCACCATCGTTTCTTTGAACAACAACCGGTCTTCCGCCAATTGCATGGCTCGTAGCGATGCCCCGATGAGCTTGACCCCGTATTTCTCTAAAATGCCCCGTTGCGCCAGTTCTACTGCCATGTTCAACCCCGTTTGTCCTCCTACGGTGGGCAATAAGGCATCGGGTTTTTCCTGTTGGATAATTAACTCAATAATGTCGGGCGTAATTGGTTCAATATAGGTCGCATCCGCCAATTCGGGGTCGGTCATAATGGTGGCGGGATTACTGTTAATCAACACCACCCTGTACCCCTCCTTTTTAAGGGCTTTCACGGCTTGCGTCCCGGAATAATCAAATTCGGCGGCTTGCCCGATCACAATCGGACCCGCACCAATCACCAGTATGGTTTGAATATCAGTTCGTTTCATTGTTCAAGAGGGGAGAAAGGAGAGTGGAGAGAGGAGCTTTTGAAGCTCCGGGCGACACTCTCCACGATGAGTCAATTCTTTGTCTGGTTCCAATCTGTGAGTATAACGGGTTCTGCAATTCACCCAATTTCGCAGAATGACACATGCCATTCCTTATGGAGCGTAACAAGATAACTTCCTTACCCCCGTTCCCCGACCTAAAGGACGGGGCTATCCAATACGGAACGTTGTAAGGATTACCCACATTTATCAGTATCAATACAACCTACCCCCAAAGATTGTCTAGTCTAGTAGGGGCGGGTCATCGGAATGCAGAGCCATTCAACCATCGTTAAAGACCCGCCCTTATACTTATACCAAAATGGGGCATGGGTTGGCGGCAACGGCGGGCGGGTGTGCTCTGTAAGGATAAACGCGCCATCCCTACCACCCGCCCCTACCTCCATTTGTACCCATATTGAACCATTCGATTTGTGGGTAATCCTTAGCCCTTCAGGGAGGGGGCGATAACGCGTTACGCGATTTTACTCTCGATTAAAGCGGGTAATCAAGCACGGAGAATAATCATTCACATGACAACCATCTTTGTTTCGGGTCTAACCAACATCGAAACCACCGTGCAAATCGAGGCATTCCCGATCCCCTACAATCCCGTTCATTATTCATTTTTCGGGATTCGCAGTTTCGTCGGGGCGGTGGGATTTGTGGTCAGTAAAGCCCTGTCTGTCTTGGGCAATACTGTTCATTTTGCCACCATCGTAGGCACGGACTTCAACGGCGAACGGGTGCAACAGGAGATTACAACCCTGGGATTGACCACCCGGTATGTTGTTGCCGGGATGCCCCAAACTGCCCAGTCTGTTATTCTCTATGACCGCACCGGACAACGCGCCATTCATACCGACTTAAAGGATGTACAGGAGCGTGGATACCCTGAACCCTTGTTTGAGGAGGCAATCGAAAGATGTGACCTTGCCGTGCTTGCCAACATTAATTTTTCGCGCCCGATGCTGGCGCGGGTACGGGCGCGGGGGATTCCGATTGCCACCGATGTTCACGCCCTTTCCGACCTTGAAGACCCCTATAACCGCGATTTTATGGAATCTGCCGCCATTTTGTTTATGAGCGATGTACGTTTGCCTTTGCCACCCCGCGACTGGGCAAGCCGAGTTATGGAAAAGTATCCTACGGAAATTCTGGTGATTGGCATGGGCGCAGAGGGCGCACTTCTGGCAGTGCGGCGGGATGGGTTTATGGAGGTGTTTCCTGCAGTTACGGTGCGCCCCATTGTAAACACGGTAGGCGCGGGGGATGCCTTGTTTGCCTCCTTTATTCACTTCTACACCAAAACCAAAGACCCCTATCATGCCATTCGTAAAGCCATACGGTTTGCCGCCTACAAAATTGGGGAGGATGGCGCGGCAAATGGCTTTTTGGACGAGGCAACGCTTGATCGGTTGTGATGGTTCCTTTGCTACGTATCTCGCGCCATTTCGGGAAGCGGGCGGGTCTTTAGCGATGGTTGAATGGCTCTTCATTCCGATGACCCGCCCCTACCAAACAGACCTATGCGGGGAGTTTCATACATATTGAAAATGTGGGTAATTTTTAGTTTCGGAAATTGCTCTTGATTTTGTTGTTTGCTTTTTCCTCCCTTCTCCTCTATCTCGACTCTCTGACTCCTACTCGCTTTCCCACGCCTCGGCAAATTGTTGATGGAGTGTGCCATCCACGGCGTTTCCACCAATGGTTACGCTAACGGGAGGTAGCGTGACTTCTTCCCCTTCAACGCCGCCATCCAGCATTGCCAGCACCGTAGCCGCTATGTTGTAGGTAAAATCGCCCAACAACTGCTCCAGCGCGTCTGCCTCTTTCTTCTTTAACCCGTTGAGGACACGAAAATGCCCTACCTCCGCAATGGTTCCGGCAGGGGGTTTTTGGATTTGCTCCAGCGTGTGTTCCAACAACGCATCAAGGTTTGCCGCCATCTCCTGCATCAGCACAGCGGTAGCGGTAGATGATTCACTCATGGGTTTTCCCTTCTATTCTTTGAATAATGGCACTTTTTGGCACGTATTGCTCTGGTTATGGCACTTTTGCACACCTATTAATAGTGTAGTCAGACACGACGAATGGATGCTATAGCCTCATAAACAGATACAACCAAAAGGAGCGATACCATATATGTCATGTATATTCAACCGTTCTCCAGTGCGCTAATTCTGGCAATCGGATGGGCATGGGTTGTCGGGAAAATTCATGTAGAGTGGCTTCAGGGGAGCCGTACCTATGCCACCAGACGGGGGCGGGTGCTAAACGGGCTATTGGTTCCCCTTGTACAACTTGCGGTAGGCTTATCGTGGGTGGGATATCTTACCTACAGTGTGATACATGCCGATGGGTTGTCAGCGTGGGGGATTTATGCCTTGATAGCCGCTATGATTGTGTCCATCGGGATTACCACAGTGCGGGGGATTGAGCGGTTAATCCTGATGGCGGCTTCACCCGCCGAACCGCTCCCGTTCTCGGACAACCTGTAGATTTCCTTCATACACCCACACCACCGCCGGACGTGGCGTAATGTTGTAATTGCTTGCCATGCTCAATTGATATGCACCACTGACGGGAACCGCCAGTAAATCCCCTTCCTGTAATTCAGGAAGGAATACGTCCTCAATCAGTATATCCCCGGATTCACAAAAGGGTCCGGCGATCCGGTACCGATGGGTGGTG
>CBKYSX010000343.1:0-5140 GCA_966690745.1 uncultured Ardenticatenales bacterium | reverse complement strand
AATATCTTCACCCCCCCTTCACAAACCACCAATCCTATGGTAATATATAGACAGGTCCAAAAAGACCTGTCCTTACCCCCTTGTAATTCCCCATTACAGACCCCTACTGACTGCATGAATCCCCATTTCCCCCCATGCGGCTGAGTAGGGCATAAAGGTCCTTTGGTATACGAAGGACCTTGTAAACTGGTTTACAACCGGTTTACATTCCGAAAGGAGACGATGTATGCGTCGTAACTGGATGTTCGTCGTCCTTGCTACGTTGGTTGCCTCGTTTGCTGTTCTGTGGGCAAGCCCTGCCCTTGCCGACTGTGTTGTCGGTAATGGGGCAAGCGACAATGCCTCGTGTACGGTTTCCACTGCCGCCCCCTCCAGGGCACCTGCGCCCGATACGGGTACTTATAATCCTGCCGGTGGCGTATTGTACGACAATGGTCCGTTGTACAATGTTCCCGGTTCGCCGCAAATTAGCCGTCTTCAGGATAGTATTGGTCTAAATATCTATGGCTTCGGTCATGCTTTGAGTACGGGTTTCCGTATGGCGGACGATTTTACGATTCCCGCCGGTGAAACCTGGACTATTACAGGCGCGGAATTCTTCGCCTATCAAACCGGCTCCACCACCAGCAGTACCATCAACCATGTAAATGTGCGAATTTGGGATGGTACGCCGGGAAGTGGCACGATTGTCTTCGGCGATACGACAACCAACCGCCTTGCCGCTACTGCATGGGACAACGGCTACCGTGACCTTGAATCGGCACCGGGCAACACCCAACGCCCGATTATGCTCAATACCGCTAATATTAACGTTACGCTGGGTGCCGGAACCTACTGGATAGATTGGCAAACCGGTGGCACATTGGCTTCCGGACCGTGGGCACCCCCCATTACGATTGATGATGTTACCGTCACCGGTAACGGACTTCAATTTGATGGTGTGGCATGGAACCCTGCTATTGATACGGGGACTGCCGCCGCCCAACAAGGTCTGCCCTTCCGAATCATTGGTACCGGCGGCGGGGGCGGTGATGGGATTGAGGTTGCCAAAACGGTTGGTACCACTCCTGGAACCTGTGCCGCCACCGATACGATCAACGTTCCGATTGGAACTGATGTCTACTACTGCTACGAAGTCACCAACAATTCCAATATCACCCTGTCGCTCCATACCCTGGATGACAGCGAATTGGGCAATCTCTTCACCGGTTTTCCCTACGATTTGGGTCCGGGTGCTTCGGTTAGTACGGTAGATGCCGGGTTGACTATTAGCGAAACGATTACCACCGATACAGTCAATGTTGCCACATGGACTGCCTACAATCCGATTAGCTATGACATCATCACCGGAACCTGTACCTTCCCTGAAATTTCAACATCAGGCACTGCCTTGAATTTAGGGGATGATCAGGTAGCCGATGTCACCCTGCCGTTCAGTTTCCCCTTCTACAATGCTAATACCACGCTTGCATCGGTGAGCAACAACGGGGTTGTCACCTTCGGGGCTACCGGGTCGGGGCAATTCACCAACGACCCCTTGCCCACCGCTTCAATTCCAAACAGCCATGCCGTCTTCTGGGATGATATGGATGAGGAAACAGGGAACGTCTATCACGGACCGTACACTTATACCCTTGCGAGCGGAGTGAGCGACCTTGCTAATGCCAACGGGCGACTTCAAGGAAATACGACTTATTATGTCGTGCAGTGGGATGACCGTTCCCACTTCCCCGGACCTTCCGCCAGTACTGCAACCGTTGCCGTCGGGTATGCGGCTCCGGGACAAGGACTGGATGGGTATAGCTTCACCTGTTATCCCGATACGACCTTCGGCGACCCGCTTCTGGACTTTGGCGCATCGGCAACCATCGGGCTGAACGAAGATGCCAGCAATGCATTGCAATACAGCTTCGATACGCCACGTCCTGAACTGACCGGCACGTTCGGGATTGGGTGGGCTCCCATTGGCGGCGGCGAACTGTATACCGCTACCGACACCGCCACCGTAACCGTCACCGGTCCTGAAATCGTGGTGACACCGGAAGCGTTGAGCGAAACCCATAGCTCTCCGCCCCAAACCACCACCGACACGCTTACGATTCAGAACACGGGCGATGCTCCATTGACCTACACGATTTTTGAGGAAGCCACCAGCCTCCCCAATATCGCAGGTAACGGCGTACCCGATGGTCAAGACATCACCACCCGCCAACGTGAATACTACGCCAAGAATCCGCCTGCGGCAGGGGCATTGGGCGCGGCGGTTCGCACCGACCTGAGCGCGATGCGCTATTATGAAAGCGGGCCGTTGGCTCCCACGCCGTTGGGCGCATCGGTCAGTTTGATTCTGGATGATGGAACGAATGAGAACGGCATCGGCTTGACGGCAGGGGGAGCATTCGTCTGGTTCAACCGCTTCACGCCCGCACCGAGCGACTTCCCCTTCACCCTCACTGAAATCCAACTCTACACCGGGTCGGATAGCCTCTGTGCGCCCACCGATGCAGTAGACTTCTATGTCTATCAAGATGCCGACGGCAACCCTGCCAACGGTGCGACCCATGTGGGTAGCGTGACGGGTCAAACCATCGGCACGTTGGATCAATTCAACAGCTACACGGCAGACATTGATGTCACCGGACCGGGCGATGTATTGATTCTGGCGGTCAACCGTGGCTGTGCGGCGGCGGGGCAATTCCCGGCAAGCTTGGACCAAACCTCCAGCCAGGTTCGCTCGTGGGCAGGCTTCGGTGCCGTACCGGGCAACCCGCCCACCTTGCCAATGCCGACCATGGACATCATTGATAACTTCGGCTTCCCCGGCAACTGGATGATTCGCGGTATCGGCGCTTCCGGTTGTCAGGCACCGGCGGATATTCCGTGGTTGACATTGGGGAACAGTAGCGGCACCGTGGCTGGCGGCGGCAGTGCCAATGTCAGCGTGACCTACAACAGCACGGGGCTGGCGAACGGAACCTATACGGGCAACCTCTGTGTTCTCAGCAATGATTTCACGGAACCGTTGACGGTGGTACCGGTGACATTGGAAGTGGGCGGTCCGACAGCCGTCGAATTGTCCACACTCGGCTCGGCGGGCAACACTTTACCGGTGGTGGTCTTCGCGGCGGCGGGCATGTTGCTCCTCGCGGCGATGGGCTTGGTCTGGCGCAAACGGTAACTCACTGGCATCGTATCCGGGTATTGCAATCCTGATACAACAAAAAGGGGGAATACGTCCGCATGAACGTATTCCCCCTCTATTTTTAGTCTGTTACAATCACCCGCCCTTCCATATAGGCATGGAGCGTACAGCGATAGAGATAATTGCCGGGCGTATCAAAGCTATGGGTGAAGGTTCCGGTTCCCAGTACCGCGGATTCAAAGCCTTCCCCGACAACATTGTGGGGAACGGCTTCGGCATCGCCGGAAAGCCCGTAATCGGCAAAGGTCCAGGTGATGTCCGTTCCAACCGGAACCTCAATGACGGGCGGGTCGAACAAATGATTCTGCGTGTTGTCGGCGCGTACCAGCACCTCCGTCACGCCTATCTGCGCGGGGCTTCCGGCAGGGTTTGCCCGTAATCGTTGCACAGGTGGCATCGAAACCAAAATGAATACGACCAGTACGATCAACCCCACGCCTCCGATGATCATCAGGCGGCGCGGCGATAAAAAGGAACGGGGCGGGGTTGGAACGGAGGTCAGGGCAGTCATGGACTTAACTCCTTACTGGATTTGGTAAACGCATGTAAATTAAACTTACATTGTATAATTATTCTAACGATGTTTATAAATCTTGTCAAGGGGGTTTCCGCCCAAAATCTAAATTCTCCTTTGTCGCCGGGTTTCCCCGCCCTAAAGGGACGGGGCTAATAGACATGTGCCTGCGGGGTGGGTTTCGTTTCCGGGGGGGTGGGTCACTGTTCTTTCCCACTCCCACCCCACGTTCCGCTACGCTTCACGTAGGGCTACCATCTCTGTCACCCGTTGTCACGGGTTTAATCGTGTTCCCTATTGATGAGAAAGGAACCCCTTTGGTGCTGATGGTGGTTCCGCCTGCGTCCCGTCCTTAATACCAGAAATGAGAAACGATAAGCATCATTTTCCCATTGCCGTTTCTGCCTTCCGCTTTCCGCCATCCCTCTACCTCTCCTTTCTACCTCCCTACCCTCTTTGTCAATCTTACGCTACAATAAAGCGTTATGACACCAGAACTTGCACCTCCATCGCGGGATTATCGTTGGCTCTTAGGGCTGGTCGCCGCCCTATCACTGGGCTTAGACCAATGGTCAAAAGCACGGATTATTGAATGGCTGGCAATGGGCGAAAGCTGGCGACCCTACGCCGGAACTCCCATTCTTGAACTCTTCGCCTTCACTCACACCAAAAACACCGGCGCGGCGTTTGGTATGTTCCAGACCGGCGGCTGGTTTTTTATCATTGTCGCCTTCGTCGTCAGCACCTTTATTGTCCTCTATACCCCGCGTATTCCGCGCCATCGCTGGTATATTTTTCTGGCATTGGGCTTAACATTGGGTGGGGCGTTGGGGAACCTGGTAGACCGTCTGCGCCTCGGCTGGGTGACGGACTTTATCCATATTGCCACCTTTGCCATTTTCAATATCGCCGATTCCTCCGTCTTTCTGGGGGCAGTGATTCTTTTTATTGTGATGTGGCGCGAAGATGAAAAGCGCAAACAAGAAGCCGTTGCGCCTGTGTCATCGGTAACGGATGCTACCAGTGACGGTTCTGCCGCTTCTACCTCCCTCTCCCGCCCTGATAGTGATGCCCCCGGCGACTTTTCCGCCCGGTCCGGTCACTTTATTGCCGACCCATCGAGTGAGTGATGAGCGAAGAACCAGTACAAACCACCGAAGGGCAAACGTTCCGGGTTCCCGCGTCGGCAAAAGGGGAACGGCTGGACAAATGGGTGACGGAGCAAGCTCCCGATTTGAGCCGTTCCCAAATCTCTAAATTTATTGAAGAGGGGCGGCTGTTGGTGAATGGGGAAATTCCTGCCAAAGCGGGGATGAAATTGGCGGGCAACGAAACCATCTCGCTCACCCTGCCCCCGCCCCCATCGGACACTCCCCACGCCGAAGCGATGGCGTTGTATGTTTTATATGAAGATGAAGATGTTC
>CBKYSX010000342.1:0-5146 GCA_966690745.1 uncultured Ardenticatenales bacterium | reverse complement strand
GCTGTCCCTGTCACCTCGCCCGATACCTGTAGTTATCTGCAAAAACGGGTAGATGAGATGATTTGCCTGCGAACCCCCCGTGATTTTTGGGGGGTGGGGCGGTGGTATGTGGATTTTTCCCCTACCACCGATGAAGAGGTGCGGCAATTGTTGGAGCGGGCACAGTAGATTTGAGCGATGAAGGAGGTCAGGGTGCTATGGGTTGAAAAGTTGTGCTTTAGACGTTAGCGGCGGTGGCTGACCCTGACCTACGGATTCCCAGCGAGAGACCAGTGGCGGTAATTGCCATGATACCGGCGGCGACGAACGCCAACCCATAACTTCCTGTTACATCATAGGCTACCCCGCCAAGCCATGCCGCCAGTGCCGCGCCAATCTGGTGTGCACAAAAGACCCAGCCAAAAACAGTGCCGGCGTTCGCCCGACCAAACGTATCGGCAACCAGGGCTGAAGTGGGCGGAACCGTAGCAATGTAATCCAGTCCGAACAGCACGGCGAACAGCGCAAGACCAACGGGATTATTAACAAAAGGAAGAAACAGAAGTGAGATTCCGCGAAAGCCATAGTAGCACGCCAGTAGGATTCGTGGATCAAAGCGATCTGTCAGATAACCGGAACCGAGGGTGCCGATGAAATTCATCATCCCCATCAATGCCAACGCGCCGGCGGCGGTGGTCTGTGTCATACCGTGATCAACAGCATGGGGCACAAAATGGGTACCTACGACTCCGTTGGAACTGGCACCACAGATAAAAAAGGTGCTTGTTAGGAGCCAAAAGGTTGGGGAGCGTACTGCCGCGCCCATTACCGCCTGAGCTGATGGTTGACTGCTTGGCACAGGTGCCCCGGTCATACCGTAGGGCAACGCGCCAACATCTGAAGGTTGATCACGCATCAGGAGTGCTACCAGGGGTATGAGGAGTGCCGCCAACCCTGCCAGAATATAGGAAACGCCCCGCCATCCTATGCTGTCTGTCAAAGCCACAATGCCCGGAAGAAACAAGAGCTGACCCGCCGAGGTGGCGGCACCAAAGATACCCAGAACGAAGCCGCGCCGGGCGTGGAACCAACGATTCGCCACCGCTGTCCCCAATACAGCGCCTACCAGCCCTGTGCCCAACCCGCTGACCCCACCCCAAAATATCAGCATCTGCCACGGCTCTTGCATCAACGCACTTGCCACCATTGCACCACTGATGAGCACCAGTCCCTGCACCATCACCAGGCGCGACCCGAAACGATCAACCAGCCATCCCGCCAGCGGACCGGCGAAGCCAAACAACAGTAGCCCTAAAGAAACGGCACTGGCGATGAGTGTGCGACTCCAGCCGGTGTCTTCGTTTAGGGGTACAATCAATACCCCCGGTGCCGCACGAATACCCGCCGATACCAGTAGTACGACCACCGTAATGCCAACAACCACCCACCCATAAAATAATCTGTTGGTTCGCATTGCTTACCTCGCGAAACTCTTACTTTGAAAGGAATCAGGGTTCCGTTGCGCTGTTTTCACGCATCGGTGCCAACGTGCTTCACATGACCCAACTGCGCGACCATCGTGCGTAAGCGGTCAGCATCTCTATCAGAGAATTGACCGAATAGTTCCTCATTGAGGGCATCCATCACCATGTTGAGCGGTGATTCGAGAGCGCGACCCTTCGCGGTAAGGAAAATGAGGTTGATTCGCCGGTCCGTGGGGTCGGGGCGACGTTCAAGCAACTCTGCTTGAGTGAGGCGATCCAGCACCCCGGTAATCGTGGCACTATCGAGCCGTAACCGGGTACCAAGAGCCGTGCCACTTTGCCCGTCTTGACTCCAAAGCAGGTGAAGGAGCGCAAATTGCACCGGTGTAATGCCATAAGGAGCTAAGCGTTCCTTCGCTAGAGCCGAGATGTTCTGGTACGCTTTGCCAAACAAAAAACTGATACAACTTTCAATGTACTCCATCAACAAACCTTTCTGTCCCCCGAAAAGAAGGAGTTTGCAAGCTAATTACACGCCCATTCTGTCGAAAGACAATATAGCACACAAGTATCTTGTATACAAGATACTTGTGTGTAAAGAATTGCTGGGCAGGATTTGATGTTGTACACACATGTAGCTGACCCTGACAAACATTTGGTACATGTGTACCCGCCGAAACAGTATTACCGCTTCTATACATCAGGCATAAGGTATGGTGTACTAAAGGTAGAGTTGAAAAAGGAGAACGCGATGGCAAACGAACCGATAAATCCAATCAATCCGAATGAAGAAGCAACGCCCGATCCGCGTATTGAAACGCAACGCCAGAACCAAACTATTTTGACTTATGAAGATGAAGAAACGTTACCGGTAGATAGTGACCATCAGGGGTTGATATTGCCCCCGGAACTACGGGAACCCAATGAATTAGAAGATGAAGAAAACCCGACCGGGGATGACCACTTCTATGAGATGGCTCCCACCAGTACCTCCGGTGCGGAAGCCATGCAGGAAATTGACGAAGATTTTGAAGAACTTAAAGAAGCGGAAGAAGTACGACGATAGACAGGTTGTGGATAGATAGCCGATAAATAGCAATAATACCGAAATAAAGAGAACGATAGCAGAGCAATAGGTACGATTGATAGCAACAAAAAGCCGATGGATGCATTCCATCGGCTTTTTGTTTTACCCTTTCCTCCGCCGTCGGAACGCACCTACAATTCCCTGCGGGAAAATCATCACCACGACTATAAAGAACAAGCCCAGAATCAACGACCAGCGTTCGCCGATATTAATTTCCGTGCCGCCGATGTCTATTACGGTATCGCGGAGCAGTTGTTCCAGTAAGCGCAACAGAAACGCGCCCACCACCGGACCCGCCATCGTACCTTGCCCCCCAATGATGGTCATCAGCAGGGGGGTCATGGTGAAATCCAGCCCCAGCACATTCGGCGATGCCCCTTTGAGCGCGATTCCCCGCAAAATGCCTGCCCCCGTTGCCAGTAACCCCGCTACTACTAAGGCGAAAATCTTAAATTGGAAGGTGTTGTACCCCAACGTTTCGGCGCGTTGTTCGTTGTCGCGTAAAGCCGTCAGCACTTTGCCCGTAGGGGATTGCATAATGCGTTGCACCAACAGGTAGGCAAAGACCAACAGGGCGGGGGTCATGTAATAAAAGAAGAGCCGATTGGTGGTCAAATTAAGAAAATCGGGGACATCAAAAGTAAAGCCATCTTCCGCGCCGGTAATTTCGACCAACAGGCGATTGCCCGCCAGCAAAAAAATGATTTCGGCAAAGGCGAGGGTAAAGAGGGCAAAGTACAGCCCCTTGATGCGCAACCCGACCCCGCCTTTGATCAGGGCGATGAGAACCCCGACTGTTAAGGTGACGATGACCGCCGCCCACCAAGGCATTCCCTGATGTTCCATCAAAATTCCGACCAGATAGGCTCCCGTTCCGAAGAAGGCGGCATGACCAAACGACACAATCCCACTGAAACCAAAGAGTAGGTTGTAACTGACTGCCAGAATGGCGAGGATGTAGACTTCAATAAAAATGGATTCCCAGAAGAAGGCACGCCCCCGCGTACAGGCGGAGGAATCGGTTTGCCAGCCAATGACAAACGGAATCGCTACCATTGCCAACAGTGCCACCGCCGCCAATGGCACTGTTTTGCGCCATATCAGCCACCCTACCGTGACCAATACCACCTCTACAAGCAAAATACCCGTTACCATCGTCCATCCGTCGGCGCAATAAACCGATTCGGCGGCACTATGGAAGGCGGCGAAGCCTGTCAGACCTGCTTCGGGTATCCCCGTTGCCCCCGCGACGAGATAGGGTAGGAGGAGCATGAGCAGGAGGATGATAGGAGTGAGAATTGAACGTGGCATAGATGAAGTCCATACTGCATATTGCATAGTGCATAAACGACAACAGCAAGCGTAGGGGCGGGTCAGGCATATCGGAAACTTCCAGAATGAACCCGTTGACCCGCCCGCCGTTGGGCTATGCAGTTGTTCTGTTAGTCTCTTCCGAACAGCCCATTCGGGCGTACCAACAGGACGATAATCATAAAGACAAGGGTGCTGATACTGGCGAGAATGGGTGTGTTCAGATATTGGAGCGATAGTTGTTCGGCGGTGGCACGGGTTAAACCCACCAGCAGGGAGGCAATCGCCGTCCCTTCATAACTGCTCATCCCCCCAATCACAATTACCACAATGGCGACCAGCAGGAACTGTTGCCCCATCTGCGGGAATGCACCGAGGAAGGGGGCGGCGGTCATGCCCCCCAACGCGGCAACGGCACAACCGAGAATAAAGACGAGCGTAAAAATTACCCGCACATTGATACCAAGGGACTCTACCATTTCGGGGTCTTGTACGCCCGCACGGATGATAATGCCCAATCGGGTGCGCTGAAGCAGAAGCGAAATCCCGACCATCAGCAGAAAGCCCACCAGAATAATAAAGAGGCGGTAGACCTCAAAGCGTCCTCCGGCAATATCAATCGTTCCATCCAACAGGGCAGGCGGCTCCACCGGAACCAACCCGGCGGGTCCGTAAATGGCGCGAATGATTTCCGTCATCACCAATCCCAAGCCGAAGGTCAGCACAATCTGGAAGACGGGACGCACATACAGGGGACGCAACAGTACCACTTCGGTAAAGCCACCCATTGCCGCGCCTGCTACCGTCGCCCCAATCAGGGCGGCGATAAAGCGTACTTCGGTCGGGGTTCCATCCGGCAGAGCGTTGTAAATGGCGAACCCACTGTACGCCCCCGCCATGAAAAAGGCTCCCTGCGCCAGATTCAATACATCCAGCAAGCCAAAGACAATGGAAAGCCCCGCCGCGACCAGAAAGAACAACATCCCCTGATACAGCCCTGACAATAAGACCACCGACACGGTGCCGGGGCTGAACAGAAGCAGATTGAGTAACACCAATGCCACCACAAACCCGCCTGCCAGTAGAAGCGAATTGCGGAAACTATTGGAACGGAGGGGTTGGGCGGATGTTGTCATAATAGTGTTGCGTGATGCGTGTTAAGGTTGTGTGTTGCGTGTGCCCGATTCCCCGCCCTAAAGGGACAGGGCTAATAAACAAACGACACATATAGCTTGTTAGCCCCGTCCCTTTAGGGCGTGGTCGGGTCGCCAACCATTAAATTTCA
>CBKYSX010000341.1:0-5155 GCA_966690745.1 uncultured Ardenticatenales bacterium | reverse complement strand
CCGGGAACCACGGTTCCCGTAGGCGTAGGCGTGGGTACTGCCACTGTTGCGGTGGGTGTCGTCGTCGCTGGAACGCCGGTTGCCGTTGGCGTATGGGTAGGTACGCTCGTCGGGGTCGCCGTGATGGTTCCCGGCATCGTGGTGGGGGTACCCGTCGGGGTCGGCGTGTGCGTCGCCGGAACGCTTGATCCTGTCGCCGTCGGCGTTGGGGTCAAAGTCGGCATCGCCGTCACCGTTGGCGCGGGCACCAGTTGCGGCACCAGACACCATTGTACAAAGGTTCCCGTATTCCCCGCCGTGTTGTCCTCTATCGTTAAATGCCACGCCGCGTTCCACAAATCCCCATCAAAAGCGGATAAGGGCGCGGCAGGAACCAACCGTGCCCCATCGGGATAGGCGGGCGCGGGGTCATTGGCGCAGGCGGCAATCGGCGTATCCCCCTCATCGTCAAGGATATGGTCAATATCATCCCCGTTGCACGATGCCCCCCCGAACAACGTCACCGTCCGTTGCGAATTGCTCAATTGATAGTTCAACTCGCCCACCGATGAATGATCCACTACCACAATTACATCCAAATCGGTGACAAGCCCGGTCAATCCCGGGAAAATCGTATCGCTGATGGGCGTGTTCGTGCCAATGGGCGCGTTCACCGTACTGCACGCCGCCAGCGGGGGAAGCGAGGTGGAGGTCGCTGTCACGGTGGGCGGCACCGCCGTATTGGAAGGGGTGGGCGTAATCACAGGCGGTGCATCTCCCAACCGCCACAAGCCACCATATACCGACGCGGCATAGACCGTTTCCCCACGCCCCGCCAACCGCACCACCGCCTGATGATCCAGCCCTTCATTCAATGCCGACCATGTATCACCCCCATTCGTACTGCGATAGACCCCGTACCCGTAAGGCACCGGTTGGTTAAACACGGGGCGAATGGCACCGATCAACATCGTATCCGGTTCGGTGGGGTCAATCCAAATATCCGCTACCCGCCCATCGGCGGGCAATCCTGTTGTCAGCGACACCCATGTCGCCCCGCCATCCGTACTGCGATAAATGCCGCCCTGAGTCGTTGACATCGTGCTGATAAAGGTACTCACATAAAGATTGTTGCCATCAATGGGATTCACAGCAAGGGTATATTTGTTGGCATTGCCCGGAAAGCCGGTCGTTGTGGCAATCGTCCATGTTGCGCCGCCATCGGTGCTTTTCAACAAATCCGACTCCCCGACAACCCATACTATCGAAGCATTGTTCGGGTCAAAATCCACATCTACAACTTGATCATCATGGTCATATGCCATCGTCCAAGAATCACCACCATTGGTCGAATGATAAATCCGCCCGATGTCGAGTGCCGCCACCAGATGGTCGGGGTTATCGGGCGCAACCGCAATCGCTTCAACGTAATCGTAATCTTCCGGGGGAATGCCCGTATTCGCCGCTTCCCATGTGATACCCCCGTCATTGCTACGGTACACACCATCCACCGTAGTGCCTGCATATAGTACGGCGGGGTTGGAGGGGGCAAAGACCACGGTAGTCAGATCAATCGCAAACGAGGGTTTTAACGTCACCCATGTCTCCCCCCCATCTTCACTGCGATACAACAAATCGCTTCCATCGGTGGCAAATATCCGCCCCACCATACCGGGGTCTACCGCTATATCCTGAAAATTCCGGGCATTCAACCCGCTGTCGCTCGCGTCCCACACCCAATCATCCGAAACGCTTTTGCGGTAGACTCCGCCCCCGGCGTAGAACACCTCCCCCGCCCCGGCAGTCACTGCCAATTGTCCCCCGTTCGGGTTCCCGCCGGTGGGCAATCCTACCAATAATTCCCACGCGGTTCCATCATTCGTGGTTCGGAAAACACCGCCAACCCCTGCTACGGCATACAGTCGCGTGGGTGTCACCACCAACGAACTGACCTGCGGCGGGATGGCTTCATCAAATGCCACCCATGTCACCCCATCATCGGTGCTTTTCACAATCCCTTGCGGATTGGTACTCCCCCGCCAGATGCCATACAGGGTATTCGTCGTCGGCTCTATCGCCTCTAACGTAAAGCCGCCCAACGACGCGCGGGGTTGCCAGGTTGCGCCCCCATCATCGGTAACATACAGCCCCCCGCCCGGCGTTCGTACATAAACCTTTTCCGCAATCGTGGGGTGCGCCACCACGGATACCGCATTTTGATTGAGCGCGAAAGTTAATTGTGTCCATGTTGCGCCATCATCATCGGAACGAAACACCTCATCATCCCCCGTTGCCCACAACACCCCCGCCGCATCAATCGCCACCCCGGTCGTCGAGAATCCCCCACCAATCGCATTCCATGTAAAGCCGCCATCGCTACTAAAGCGGATGCCGTTCGTCTCCAACAACATCATCATGCGATTGGAATTGGAAGGGTCAATCAGCACCGGGTTCCGCCCCCGCGCCATGTAATAGGGCAGAATTAACTCCCAACTCTCGCCCCCATCATCGGTACGGTGCAATCCGGCAATACTCCGCACGAACAAAATATCGGCATTGTTCGGGTCGGCGGTAATCTCAAACATCGTGCCGCCGTCCGGTCCTAACGGACTCCACACCGGCTCGCCGTTTGCCCGCCCCACCGTCGGCTTGTTTACAACCATACCAAGCAAAATAGCAACCACGACCAGAATCCAACCCCCACCCCACCCCATGCTAAAGTTGACGTTTCGCATCATTGTGAATCCTTCAGTTGTTTGCATGAATGAACCCCCAAAGTATAGCCCATCGGATACCAATCGTGAGATTGAAACCTCACGCTATTACAATAGAAGGTTAAGCATTAAATGCCGCCACCTGTAGGGGCGTACCCTTGTGGTCGCCCGCCGTTGCTGTAGAGGCATCGCCCGCGTCCGTTACTATACCAGCATGAGGTGGACGTTAAGAAAATAACGCCGTAACGGGAATCGCTCCCCGCCCTAAAGCAACGGGGCTAATAAGCTATGTTTGTCGTGTGTTTATTAGCCCCGTCCCTTTAGGGCGGGGTGGGAGCGGCATTTAATTCTTAATCTCCATTAACCTCATGGCTTGAGCAGGCTTGCCATACCAGCATAAGGTTTCAACTTCATACCATGCCTTTACCCGCCGGATATTCACTTATATAATGAAGACAACTAACCTTCTCCCCTAACCTTATGTCGCTGGATTTACCCACCGCCGCCGTTTTTGTATCCATCCTCTTTGCCATCCAAGCCCTCGTCACCCTCCTGTTCACCATCCTGGCGCGTTCCTATCGCGGCACGGGGGCATGGGCAGTAGGCAATGTAGCGGTGATGGCAGGAGTCATCTTGGTCGGGCTACGGGATACCATTCCCGATTTCTTCTCGATTGCACTTGCCAATACCCTCTACCTCATTGCCATTTCGTTTCTCTATCATGGCGTTCGTCAATTTTTAGGGCTACCCACCGCCCCCCCGCGCTTGCAATTTACAATTCCCCTCTTTGCCGTACCCGTGTTGCTCTATTTCACCTATGGTCGCAATGATATTGTCATCCGTTCTATTCTGATGAGTGCGGCGATGGCAACCTGTATGACGGCGACTGCCTATTTGCTTTTTACCAAAAGTGCCCCCACCCTGCGCCGTTCCCATTGGTTCACCGCCACCATTTTCGCTACATTTGCGGGCTTTCATACCCTCCGCATTTTCCCCCTCCTTACCGCACCGCTCCCCGACCCGCTTGCCATCAATCTGCTTTTTTCATTGCCGATGGTCGTCTCCGCCATTTGCGGGCTATTGTGGACTGCCGGAATTGCGATGATGATCACCGAGCGGCTCATGGTGGAATTACAATACACCGCCACCCACGATTTTCTGACCAACCTGCTCAACCGCCGCGCCGCCCAGAACGAATTGGAAAACCAACTGCGCCGCGCCCACAAACTCCATCAGCCCTTGTCCATCTTTCTGCTGGATGCCGACCTCTTCAAATCTATCAACGACCGTTATGGACACGCCGCCGGGGATGCGGTATTGATTGCCCTCACCCATCGTTTACGGACAGAACACCCCGCCCCCCACCATATCGCCCGGTGGGGCGGCGAAGAATTTTTAATCATCCTGCCCGATACCCCTGCCACCCCCGCCTTACAACGCGCCCACGCCCTCCGCGCCGCCATTGCCGATGTCCCTATTCCGGTGGAAGGGCAAGATGTCTGCTGTACCGTTAGTATTGGCGTTGCCACCACCGCGCCCCTCACCCCCACGCTTGACGATTTGCTCCGTCGCGCCGACAATGCCCTCTATCAGGCAAAACGTGCGGGGCGCAATACCGTCATCGCCGCTCCCTTGCACTCCACCACAATTCCCGCCTCTTTGTAAATAACAAGCAATGCGAAACGGGAACCCCCTTGCCCGTGATGGTTCCGTTTCGCATCTCACCTTTCCCTTTACCTTCTATGCGTATCACCACCCCCATCCTCTCCGCTATCCTTGCATCGGCACTCGTCGCCATTCTGGCGCGGCTCTTCGGAGATTCGATTCCCGGCGAAGGTTTTGCAAGCCTCGGCAATCTTATTCTCTTGTTGTGGGCGGGCTTTGTCATTATGCCGCCGCTTGCCTTTGGCGTGGCGGCGTGGCGTGGCGGCTTGCAACGGGTTCTGCTTGCCACCATCATCATGGGGATTGTGCAACTGCTGTTGTTCTTCGGGGTACTCTATATCACCGCCCAACTGCCCGTTTCCGATGCCGCCCCTTGGCTCTGGGTGGCGGTCATGGTCGTCGTCGTACCGCCAATTTCCGCCCTCATCGCGCTGGCGGCAACGGGCAACCTTACCCGTAAAACAGCCTAAGATTTAACACTCCAATAAAAAACGGTGTAGTGGTGGCAGGGCACGAAACCGAGTTTCTGCCGTGGAAAACTCGGTTTCTTTCTGAGTTTCAGAACTATCTCTACACCTTTTCATCACTACCAAAAACGCGGACGTGTTATCAAAACCACGTCCGCGCACCATACAGATCGTTCTCCCCCCTCTTGGGAGGGGGTTAGGGGGTGGGTTTTCGTTCCCCTATGCTCCCAGCTCTCCCACCCTTCCCCGATAAACCCCTCTACGGCATATACCGCCACTGGACTATCGGTGCTTCATCACTCGTGGAATACTCCAGCAGAGTCTCCGTTT
>CBKYSX010000340.1:0-5158 GCA_966690745.1 uncultured Ardenticatenales bacterium | reverse complement strand
TCTGCGGCTGGTTCCGTTGGCGGGAGGGTGAGCCATGTTAACCGGAGAACAAGCCCGCGAACAATTAAAAGCCGTAGAAGTTGAAGAGTGGCGCAAAAAACGGGTCGAAGCCTTCAAAGCGTTGCCCGACCCCCTGCGCGAGGCGGCGTTTGACCTGTTTAATATCACCACCGGGGGGAAGGTGCGGGAGTGGACAAGCCAGCCGCGCCACGAAGAACGTGCCATTGTTGTATTGGAAGGGGCAACCCCCGCCGAACGGGAACAATTTTTTGCCTGCTTTTTGCCGAAATTAACCCGATATGTGGAAGCGGGCTGGCAGTTGATTCAACACCTACCCTATCAGCCCCATGGCTATCGTCGCGCCTTCCATGCGCCTGATTCCCAAAGCGATCATCGTCAAAGCCGTATTATCTATCTTAAAGCATTATGGGGACGACTGGGGGCATATGAGCAGGATATTCAGTGGGTGGCGGCATACGGCGGCTATTTGCCGGGGTGGTATCCCGATAACGGAATAGGGATTCTATTGGGCGCGGCAATCGAGCAGGGCGACACGGTGGGCGACGAAATCTATCAGATTTTGTTGGCATCGGCGCGGGGCGACCACCCGGTTGGCATTTTTGGTTCCCATGTCATTCGCGCTTTTCTGGTAGCGAATCGGCAGGATGGCTGGGCGTATATGGAAAAAATGCTCCTTTCTGCCCAACGGGAAGAAGGGTTGCGCCAGTCCATTCTGGAACGGGCAGATGAGGCACACCCGGAGGTGTTCCGCCGCTTTCTGCGCCTGATTTTAGAGCATGACCTGACCCGCTTTAGTGCCACGGTGCGGGCGGTGGATGTCTGGTTTGGCTTTCTGCACGATGCCGCCCAACCCGCCACGATTCGCCGATTGCTGACGCAGATGGTGAGCTTTTTGGAGGAACCAACCGCCCGTGAGGAAGCGATTGCCACAGGCGACCCCGCCACGCTCTATCTGGCATTGTGTGCCATCGCCTTTGATAATGCCTATGCCGCCTTAGAAGTGGTGCGCCCCTTGACCACCGATAGCGACCCGCTACGGCGAATCGTTGCCTATCATTTTCTGCGCCAATTGCAAGTGAAAGATGCCCAACCGTTGTTCCGGCAGGGGTTGGCGGACGAAGACCTGCGCGTGGCGGCACTGGCGATGGGTGGGGCAGTACGGGAAGGGGAAAAAGACGGGGCATTGTTTACATCTTTAGAAGCCTTATACACCCGTTTCCCCGCCAAAGCCAAAACCTTTGATCCCGTCATTTGGGACTGGTTTACAATTACGATAGAAAAACCGCAGGTTGCCATGGCATTGCTCCATGCGCTGGGAACCTTATCGCCTACCCGCATGATTCCCTACTGGAAAGCGTTGCCCACTTACAGCCGTAGCGACCTGATTGGCAAACTCAGCAAAACCAAAGAATGGGATAGTACCACCCGCCACACCATTCTTGCCGCGTTATCTGACCGTAGCGATTCCGTTCGCAAAAGTGCGTTGCGGGCGTTAAAGGATGTGCGGCTTGCGTCGGATGAGCGTGAACAAGTCGAAAGGTTATTGACCCGTAAGTCTGCCGAATTGCGACAGGGGCTTCTTTATTTACTGCTGAATCAAGAGGATGGGATCGTACTGGAAACCGCGCAACGGTTGCTGGTGCATAAACAGGAGCCGGTACGCCTGGCGGGGTTAGAACTTCTGCGCCAATTGCAGAACAACGAACGGGCAACCAAAGAAATACCCGCCATTGCCCAAACCTTTCGCACCGGACGGGAGACCCTGACCTCTGCCGAAAGTACGCTGGTTGAAACGCTGACCATCACCGATCAGCCTGTTGCCACCCTTGAAGACGCGCTCGGGTTATGCGACCACACCCTACGCACCCCGCCAACCCCTCCCAATGTCAAACGCAAATGGTTCGGATTGGCAGAGGAAAAGCCCCCCTTACAATCGGAGGCGGCAACCGCACTCTTGGAATCCCTCAATGCCCTGATCGTAACTCATGCCAACACCCCTGTGATTCTCAACGACTATTACGGGGATAGGGAATACCTGCTGGGGAATATGAATAATCTTTTTCCCAATCCCCATTGGAATCGAAAGTTCGACATTAACAAGGTGACATTGCCATTGCGAGAGGTGTGGGAAGCATGGTGGCAGAACCGCCCCGCGACAACGCGGGATAAGGACGGGCTGGAGGTCATTCGTGCCTACGCCGCGTTGTGGGGGAATTTTTACGGGCGTACCGTACAAACCCCGGATGATTGGCAGGAGAAACTCCGTACCCATCTGGTAAGCCGGGTGCCATCCTTGCAATACCCACATATTGTCAATGCCATTATGCAATGGTGGATAAGAATGTATCCCCCTGAAAATGTCGTGGATTTATTGCTGGACGGTGTGGAATATACGCTGGCGCATTTGCCCCCCGACGTATTTTCCGACCCGATTGCAAAACAATCTTACGGGACATCCGATAAGCGTGAGAACGGGCGGGTGATGGTCTGGTTGCAACTTGCCCATTTGTGGTGGCGGCATTTCCCGGAGGCATGGAATCGGGAGCACTTGAATCGCCTGTGGGGGTTTGTGCGCTATCTGGATCAACCATTCCCGAACATGGTTCGCTTCCGTCCACCTTTTGAATTGGTGCTGACGCTCTATGACAACGGCGATGCTACCGATGCCGACCTCTACGACCATTTGTTGGGGGTGCGGGGGGTACGTGAATCGTTTACCGATTTGCGAAACGCCACCACCCGCAAAGCCCTGAACGACCACGCCATTCACCGCCCCCGCCTTCATACCCTTTTGCAAAATATGACGACGCGGATTGTAGAGGTGGAAAGCCAACGGGGGGATTTGCCCACTGCCGCCACTACCCCTGCAACAATGCTCTCTTCGGTAGTGGGGATGGAAGCCGTGCTGAAATTGCTCAAATCGTTGGGCAATACCAGCCTGACCCGCCAATGGCGGAGCGGGGATAGCAAAGCCGGAACCTTTAGTCATTTATTGCGGGTTTCCCTGCCTGCGCCCGACGACCAGCCTGCCGCCTTTGCTGACCGGGTTCGCAAAGCGAATATCTCAGAAGACCGTCTGATGGAATTGGCACTTGCCGCGCCCCAATGGGCAACTTTTGTCGAAACCACTCTGCAATGGGACGGGTTTGCCGAAGCGGTCTGGTGGATTCTGGCGCATACCAAAGATAATCATTGGGGCGTGGAACGGGAGATACAGGAACTGTGGGCGGCGCAGGTCAGCGAACGCACCAGCCTGACCTCCACCGAATTACGGGAAGGGGCGGTAGATGTGCGCTGGTTCCAACAGGTCTATACCACATTGGGCGAAAGCCGATGGAAAAAGGTTTATACCGCCGCCAAATATGCCTCCAGCGGAACGGGGCACGCCCGCGCCCAGCTCTATGCCGATGCGATGTTGGGCAATGTGACGGAGGAAACGCTAAGCCAACGGGCGTTGGTGAAACGCCATCAGGATTCGATTCGGGCATTGGGCTTGCTCTCCCTGCCCGAAGGGGAATCTCAATTCGATGCGGTACTTGCCCGCTACAAAACCGTACAGGCATTCCGGCGGGGGAGCAAAAAGTTTGGTTCTCAACGTCAGGCAAATGAAAAATTGGCGGCAGGGATTGCGCTGGACAATCTGGCACGCACTGCCGGATATACCGACCCGATCCGTTTACAATGGGCGATGGAAGCATACGATGCCGCCGACCTGAGTGATGGTCCCTTAACCGCAACGGTGGGTGAGGTAATCGTTTCTCTGGCAGTAAATGATTTTGGCGAAGCGGAAATAAGCGTCACCAAAAACGGCAAAGCCTTGAAGAATATTCCGCCTGTCGTCAAGAAAGATACCGCCATTGCCGCCCTACTAAAACGCAAAAGTGAAGTCACCCAACAGTTGTCACGAATGCGCCTTTCCTTGGAGCAGGCGATGGTGCGGGATGATGCTTTTAGCGGAACAGAACTTGCCGAATTGGGGCAACATCCGCTCCTGGCGGCATTGCTGGAAGAATTAATTTTTATCGGTGATGGCATAATCGGCTACCCCGTGAATGGCGGACGGGGCTTGCAGGATACGACCGGGGCGATTCACCCCATCGGCGCGAACGAGCAATTGCGATTGGCGCACCCCTACGACCTTTTGCAACGGGGCGATTGGCATGAATGGCAGAAGGATTGTTTCCTTGCCGAACGAAGTCAGCCCTTTAAGCAGGTCTTCCGCGAACTGTATGTCCTGACGCAAAACGAAATGGGCGAAGGGCATACCTCGCGGCGGTATGAAGGGCATCAGGTTCAGCCGCGTAAAGCGATGGCATTGTTGGGGTCGCGGGGCTGGGTGACGCACCCGTATGATGGCACGTTTAAAACCTTCCATTCCGAGAAGATTACGGTGTGGCTGGGGACATTGGGCTATACCGGAAGCCCGGCGGATGTCGAAGGCACCACGATAGAAGGGGTTTACTTTACCCGTAAGGGCGACAACCTATTGTTACCCCTAACCGAAATTCCGCCCCGCCTCTTCAGCGAAGTGATGCGGGATTTGGATTTGGTGGTCAGCGTTGCCCATGTCGGCGGGGTGGACCCCGAAGCCAGTACCAGCACGGTAGAAATGCGGGCGGCATTGATACGGGAAACCACGGCTCTGCTGGGGATTGACAACGTAAAATTAACCCAATCCCACGCCCTGGTTCAAGGACACCTCAACCACTATTCTATCCATCTGGGGAGTGCGGTGGTGCATCGTCAGCCCGGCGGCTCGGTTTGTATCGTTCCCGTCCATAGCCAACATCGGGGGCGGCTCTTTCTACCCTTTGCCGATGACGACCCGAAAAGTGCCGAAGTGATTTCCAAAGTGTTGCTGTTGGCGCGGGACAAAGAAATCAAAGATCCGACAATTCTGCAACAGCTGTTGTAAAAGGATACCGGGAGGTTATAGGTTGGGAGTCCGCAGTGTGTGCATAGCACATGCGCGTAGTGACGCTGTGGAGCATTGAATTACTCAAACAGTACAAATGGGAAGTAGGGGCGGGTCACATCTTACATAGGGTATATGGCATGAAACTTGTGACCCGCCCCCCAAACACCTCTTACCCCCTTCCCTCCTTGCACCGTTGTGTTCCGCCGTATATTATTTCCT
>CBKYSX010000339.1:0-5167 GCA_966690745.1 uncultured Ardenticatenales bacterium | reverse complement strand
TCGGAATGAAGAGCCATCCAACCATCGTTAAAGACCCGCCCGTGTCCCAAAATGGTGCATGGATTGGCGGCAACGGCGGGCGGGTGTGCGCTCTATAAGAGGTAGGCACACCATGCCGACCACCCGCCCCTACTTCAATGATGTACTCACAGTGGAGCCGCTTGAGTTTTGGGTAATCCTTAGCCCTTTAGGGCGGGGTGGGTATATTCAATGGACAAGACACAACGGGGACGTTGTGTCCTCCAATCGGTGCGTGCGTCCATCATTGCGGCAGGCGGCGGTTGAGTTGGAAGGAGAGGGCAATCATGCCGCCAAAGACGAGGAGGGCATACAAGCCAACCAAAAATGAGGTGTCCGCCCCGCCGCCATAGGCTTGAAAGAAGGTGTTCCATTCCGCTTCACCCACCAAGCCGCGCAGAGAGAGATAAGAGAATAACAGCACCAACACAGCAACGACCCCGCCCACGATCAGCGCACCAATGGCGGACAAGCGGCGGGGACGGGATTGGTAAAAGGCTCCCATCACCGCCCCCATCAACCCCCCGGTGATGCCCGCCGGAATCATCACCCCGGCGCAGGCAATCGCCCCGAAAATCCATAATGCCCCGGTATTGACGGCTTCCGGGGTTCCCGCCGCGTCTATGGTTGCCCACAGGATATAGGCGATTAAATAGAGGGTTGAAATCACCACACCGATAAAAACGCCAAACGCCACGCCAGCCCAGAAGGAATTTGGTTTCTGCGGAGATGTTGCCTGTTGCATAGAGGATATCGTGGATTTTCTGAAGGGTAGATGAGGTTTTGGGGGTGTCGTTCGGTTATGGCTGTCGCCGTTTATTGAGCCGATGTGCCCCCCATCCTAAGCCCAACAGGGCAAACAGGCAAGGGAGATACCAGGCAATAGTCACCCCGACCCATTCCCCATATCCGTTGGCGATGGATTCTAACAGGCTTCGGGTGATGAGAAAGGTAGGAATGAACAGGATTCCTACCCCGATGCCCACCCCTACCGCAAAAGCACCGATGAGCGAAAGCGGTTTACGGGTATTTTGAAGAATTGCCCCGATGAATCGCCCCGCGACCATCCCGATAAAACTTGCCGGAATACCACCCACAATCCATACCAGTGTCCCCGCCATGAGCACCGATCCGATGTCCACCGTCCTCTGACCGAAGAGCCACCCCGGAATTAACATAAAGAGGTTCACCACCACAAACAGACCCGCGTAACCTGTTGCCATCAACGCGGCAACTTTCGCGCCCTCTGCTACCCCTTCGGCGGGGAGGTGGGGCGGGGTATCGCTGATGGGGGCGACGGGGGTTTCAACAGTCATACCCGGCGGCAAGATGACTTTATTCTGCATGTTCATCGGCTCCCGCTATATAGGCACGAAGAGGTTCGATACGGTTTGGAAATCCGAATTTCCTTAACTCACCTAAAACATTACCATGCCAACTTCCATTACCTAACGGTACAAGCTCCTCGGCAATAATTTGAAGAGTTCGCAATTGTTCATGGTTAAGTTGACTACGGGGCGGTGGAGGCGGCGCATCAAACGCCAAAAATAATGCTGAACGTGTTATGTACGGGGCTGTAGCCACGTTAGTTCGGGTTTGTAAGTGTGTCCACAAAATTGGTAACAAATTTTGGGTTCGTTCTCGACCAATATAAGGAAATAACCCTGAAACCGTTGCAGGTATTCCCCATCCGCTTTGGGGAACCTGCTTAAATTCTGCTTCTACTATCTCCGGGTTTTGGAATATATCACATAGAATGTCAAAGATCTCTTCTGACAATAATTCTCTATCCATCTCTGCAAAAGCAAGTGCCGTTACGAAACGAACCAAAATTGGTTCGCTGGCACTAAGATATGGTCTTAAATGCGTTTTGGTTTCCATATGTTTTCGGGGCAAGACTCCGTACAACATCCACACCAGTGTAGCCCGTAGTACCAAATCGTTCTCTGTTTGCAATCGTTCCAGAAACAAAGACACAATCGTTGCAGATTCCCGCCTAAAACTGCCTAACAAATCCAGAACCGTTTTACGTATATCCTGATCTTCATGGTCTAGAAACCGCAGATAGGTATCATATCCCTGCCACAGTACCTCTTGAGCGTGTGTATCAGCACCGGGCGTGTGATCCAACACTTCTTTCTGTTCCCATTCATCCAACCATTCAGGCGAATATGCCCAACTTAAAAGATGTTGAGGTGTTCCAAAGCGACCACCACGACCAATATCCGCTAGAAATTCAAGTAACTCCGCTTTGCCCTCAATGTGCGGGTGATTTAACAACTCCAAGAAAAATGGTATTGCATAGACCGTCGGTTTATAGATGCCTCCTTGATGATAAATCGTGCTATCCAACTCCCACAAGGCTGATTGGCGAGTTTTTTCATCATGGGAAGCCAAAGCACGAATCCACTCCGGCACTTTATCTGCCACCCCATAAGCGTGTTCCATTTCTGCCCAGGGAATATCATCCAAGCCTTCCAGCATTGTGTTACCTCATCTTCCTCAACCAACCGACACTTTTTCATTTACCCGATATGCCACCCACCCTAACCCCGCCAACACGAACAGGGCAGGCAAACACACCATCAAAAGCCATTGCGCCCCATCCGTCATGCCTGCTGAGGACAATGTGTTCAACAGTTCGATACCCAGCCATAGGGTGGGGACAAGCAACACCCCTATCCCCACAGCGACCCCAACTGAAAAAGCTCCCTGCGGAGCCAATGGCTTCCGAAGTGATTGGAATAGCCACCCGATGATGCTCCCGCCTATCAGCCCAACGAGCATTGAGGGAAACACCGCGACCAGAGCGAGTACAATAGAAACCAAAGGCACAGTCCCTATATCTCTAAAAGTCACCTGCCTGTTGAATAAGGATTCCAGTACATAGAGAGCGAGGAAGAATAAAACCGTAAAAAAGGGGGACAATCCCAATGCCGTTTTTGCACCTAGTACCGCGCCCGTGCGCGGAAGCCTGATTACATCCTCAGCAACCGAGATTGCGATAATTGTGGACTGTTTAGACATCGGTTAATTTGATAGAGTAGGCAATTTTTCATTCACGCGATATGCCACCCACCAAAAGCCTGCAAACGCCAGCACCACCGGCAATGCCCACAATACGCCCACCAACAACGGCTCTTCGCCCATAAACATAGTAACCACTCCCCACATGAAGGGGGAAAAGAGGGCTGTTACCAACAGGCTCCGTACCGCGCCCCATACCAATGCCTGTCGGCGCGACAAACGGGAAGGAAAAGGAAGATAGGACAGCCCGATTACCGCCCCGCCGAGCACGCCAACAATCGCACCCGACGGCACCGCCGCAACGATGCCCATACCCAGCAACAACAATGCCATGCCTCCGGCAACCTGATAGGAATGGGTTATCGCCTCAACCATCACACCGAAATCGGGGCGAACCGGTATCGTTCCAAGCTGGCTGATACTCCCCGCTACGATAAACAGGAGTGCCATTAACAGGGCATAGAGTAGACCCATGCGTATCCCCATTCGCACCCCGTAAATCCGCCCCATATCCAACGGGGAGGTCGGGTTGAGCCAACGGGTGCGGTCCGGCGAAGAGGGAATTAACGGACGCTCTTTCAACACATTTCTCATAAAATTATCTCTGTGGAGCAGGGGGCGGCATGGTGGCGTTGATCTGATAGGCGACCCGCCAAAAGCCAAAGAGTGCCATCAAGGTGGGAATAGCCACCGTTAGCCATAGACTTAATCCATTGACCCAGCCAAACACGCCCCAAACCGACAACCCGAACAACACCGTTCCTGCCATGCTTCGGAGCGTTCCCCACACCCAAAACGATGGCGGGGGTAATCGCCGCCGGTTTAACCAAAACAACCCGACGATAGCACCCCCCATTAATCCGAAAATGGCGGCAGAGGGGACGCTCACCAGCAATGCAAGTAACAAGAACACCAATAGGGTCATACCCGTTCGCCAATACAGGTCGCCTATGTCGCGCAGGGTTTGGTCAAAGGATTGGCTTACAGCGACATCGCCAATTGTTTCGATGCCCATTAACACCCCGGTCCATAAAACCATTCCGATGGCATACCATACGGCGAATTTCAGTGCCACTCTTACCCCTAAGATGCCGCCCCGTTCGACCGGGCTTGTGATATTAGGGGGGAATGAACGTATCGAACCATGCGGGTGATGCGGGTTGTTCTACAGAATGAGGCTGCATATGGTTATTCCACTATTTTCGGGGATAAGCGTGATTGGTTTATTTTGACCGTTACCCACCATAAGCCAAAAAACGCGATGATATTAGGAGCAAACCATATAAACCATAAACCTGAGTTCCGTAAATCTGCCTGCAACATATGAATCAACGAAAAAGACCCTTTCCAAACATATTCATTAAAAAGGAACGGTAAAAGGATACGAATGGTCAGTAATAGAAAACTGACAAAGAATCCGTAGAGCATTACTTGCTTAATTGACAGAGGCGTTCTGAAAAATCGGAATGTATATCCGATCAAGCCACCGCTAATTGCCCCTATAATGGCGGCAGGAACCCCGCCAACTATCATCATCATTGTGGCTATCAGCAATAGGTTGAAGTAATTTCTGCCTATTGAATCAAATACAGTGTTAAAATCGCGTAAATCTCCAAGATAATAACTTGTAGGATTCATCAAAGAAATGAAAAACAGGAAACAAAAGATTCCGACTATGTACAATCCCGCCAAGCGTATTGCTATCATCATCCCTAACTCGGCTCCCATCCCCACAAGGCTTTCTTTAGAATCGAAAGTGGGTTGAATAAGAACAGGGGTTTCGTTCATCATTCCTCTTCTCTTAGTGGGTTGGCATTTTTTGATTCACTTTGACCACCACCCACCATAATCCCAAAAATGCAATGATATTGGGATAGAGCCATATCATCTGATAATACGGATCGTGAAGGTTATTGCTGAAATGTTGAAAACCGCCGAAGATTGCAATACGGGCGAGTAGTATAAGTAGACTCAACCAAAACCCATGATGAATCGCCTTCCAGAGCGGTAGAGGCTTTCTGATAAATTGAAATACCCACCCTATTGTCCCCCCACCCAACGCTCCGAAAATAAATGCAGGTACGATTCCAAGCAGGTAAGCAAAGCCAGTAAGAAGAAACAT
>CBKYSX010000338.1:0-5181 GCA_966690745.1 uncultured Ardenticatenales bacterium | reverse complement strand
AGGGGCGTACCCTTGTGGTCGCCCGCCGTTAGGCAGAGAAATGAGGGCGGGCACAAGGCACCGCCCCTACAGACGACGTTACTTCCACCGGAGCAGGGAAATAAGGATGGAACGCCAAGTTGTCTCGTTGTGTCGTAAGTGGCGTGTCGTGAACCATGTTGGACAGGGGTGAGAAAGTGAGATAACCGTTTCTCGGCTCTCCCGTCTCTTTCGGAGTTGATAGCCAATGAATAGTGGTGATACAAACGAACTATGGGTCGTGGATGTAGGAATGATGGAATACGGGCAGGCGTTAGACTTACAACATCGTCTGGTGGCGGCGAAAAAGAGCGGGGCACTGCAAGCCAACCTTTTACTGCTGTTGGAACATCCGGCGGTGATTACGCTGGGGCGGCGCGGCGATGATAGTAATATCGTGGCGACCCCCGACCATCTGGCGCAACGGGGCATAGACATACATCGCATTGAACGGGGCGGGGATGTCACCTATCACGGACCGGGGCAATTGGTGGGCTATCCCATTATCAACTTACGCCACGTTCCCAACCGGCAGGATGTGGGCAAGTTTGTCTGGGTGATTCAGGAAGCCATTATTCGCACCCTTGCCGAATACAAAATCACAGCGGAACGGATTGATAAAGTGGTGGGGGTCTGGGTACGCCGTCATATGCCTTCACTTGACCCCATCGCCCGTACCGAAAGCCATCGCGCCGCCCTGCTGGAAGCCGTGAACTACCCCGACCGCAAAATCGCGGCAATCGGGGCGCGGGTGGAAGGCTGGATTACCTTTCATGGCTTCGCCGTGAATGTAACCACCGACCTGACCGACTTCAACCTGATTGTCCCCTGCGGCATTGAGGACCGGGGCGTAACTTCGATGGAATTGGAGTTGGGGCGGGAGGTGCCGATGGCGGCAGTGAAAGCGCGTATCGCTACAGAACTGGCGGAGATATGGGGCTTTGATCTGAAACGGGTGGGAGTGGAGGAGATTGAAGCTGTACAGACACTTATGCCTTAGCCGCGAGAAAGATGAAACTTAAAAATCTGCATCCCGGAACCCGACTTCTCGTTTCAGTTCTTCTATCGTCATAGGAGAATGTTTGCCTGCTTTTGCATTTGCCAACGCACTTAAGATACGCTCGGCGTTGCGTGGCGAACGCAGAAGATACGCTGTTTCTTCCAAGCCGCGATAATCATCTGCTGTCATAATAACAACGTCTTCATATCCCGGACGTTGGATAATCAGCGTTTCGCAACCATTTTCGGTAGTGGTGCAAAGCGTAGTGAAGAGGTAGAATGAGGGGATGAATTGTCCAAAGTGTGAAAGCGAAGAGATCGTCAAAAATGGAAGTATCCATACAGGAGCGCAAAAGTATCGCTGTAAGGGGTGTGGGCGGCAATTTATCGCCAATCCGCAACCGCACCGCATCAGCGAAGCGACCCGCAAACTGGTGGATCATTGCTTGGTGGAAAGAGTATCATTGGCGGCGATTGTGCGACTGACAGGCGTGAGCAAACGGTGGTTGCAATACTATGTGAATGCCAAATATGCCAGTCAAGTGCAAGAAGCGGTTATACGTGTGAAAAAAAAGGATGGTTAACGCTGGAATGCGACGAATTGTGGAGTTTCGTGGGCAAAGCCCGCCAGAAAGTATGGGTCTGGGTCGCCCTTGACCGTGACACCCGTGAGATTGTGGCGGCCCATCTGGGCAACCGCAGTCGCACCAGTGCCAAGGCATTATGGCAAGCCCTCCCACCGCTCTATCGTCAATGTGCTGTCTGCTATACCGATGCGTGGGAAGCCTATCAAGGCGTGGTGCCTGCCACGCGTCATCGTGTCATTGCCAAAGACTCCAGAGGTACCAACCATCTTGAACGCTGGTTTAACACCTTACGCCAACGCCTCAGTCGCTTCGTCCGTAAAACCCTTTCTTTTTCTAAGAAATTTGCCAATCACCTCGGTGCTCTTTGGCTTTTTGTTCATCACTACAATGCCTCTCTCGTTCCTTAATTCACTACCCATTGCACCTCTACCCAAATTTCTTCCTGTTAGAAGCATATTGATTTCTTCAGGCGACCAACCCGCCAAGGGAAGTAGCGTTTTCAAGATTGCATAGCTTCCCATAAAACGATTACTTAAGGAAGGCGATTTTGTTAACATCTTGGTGAGAAATAGAACAGCCCAATCTGTTGGAGTTGAACCTTCAATGGCTTCGTAGGGGAGCCAAGAATGATCAAATCGAAAATACAGGAGGGTTTCTTCCTCCTCGGACGTTGCTTCTGAAACAATAGATCTGGCTAAGATTCTTGCATTGTCGGGGTTCCAACTACCATCCGTGAACATCCTATTGAGCAATTCTTTGTAATAATCCGAAGGATTAAACTGAAATGCAACATGTACGACTGCCATATATCACCTTTCTCCACACTTTTCGATGTTGAACTTTCAACATCGCACCAGAGAAAATATTCTATTTATGAACCACTTCATACCAAGACCGAAATATCATCACCTTCTACCCGTTAATAAGGCAACGTGAGTAAGAAAGAAACCGAGTTTTCCACGGCAGAAACTCGGTTTCGCCGCCGCTAATCACTATCTTTTATTCATTAGAATAATGCTTCCCAATTAAGGCACAACAGTCCAACGGACTTCGTAGCCAAATAGCCGGGGCTTCTTTAGACCCCGGCGACATAGCAGAAAGTATGTTGACCCCATCAAAAAAGGGGTAAAGGGAAGCATGATTCCCCTTACCCCTTTCTCCTTACTCAGTCCTCTGAATCATCCCCCGTAAATCAACGGCGCATACGTTTTGTTGTCGCCGCCACCGCCGCCACCGGTATAAATCGGCGGCAAATCTTCCCCTTCCACAATCCCCAACGGTTGATAATCGGTGTATTGCGGGAAAATCGTACCGAGGTGCGGGTTGGCAAGGCGACGAATCAAAATTTCGCTCAACACGCGGCGGTAATCAGTGGTAATCGCAAGGTCTGCCTGATCGTACAACTGCTCCACCGCCAACCCGGGCCACGTCCCTTTCAAGCCACCCGTTACCTTGCCGCCCATCACCATCATCACATTGCCATGTCCATGGTCGGTGCCGCCGCTTTCGTTGCCGCGCAATCGCCGCCCGAACTCACTCATGGCGACAACCGTGAGGCGCGAAATGTAATCGGTAGCCCCCGATCCGCTCAGGTCGGTGTACAGGGCGTTCAACCCCTGCGCCACCTGCCCCAACAAATTCGAGAAATAACCACCGCTATCAACCCCTTGATATTCATGGGTATCCCATCCGCCGATGTCAACCGTTGCCACGCGCAAGCCCAGTTCGGCTTTCACCACCTGCGCCAACACCTTCAACTGATTGCCAAAGCCGGAATTGGGATATTGTGCCCCGTTGGAAGGCACATAATCCCCGCCGAGATAATATTCCACAATATCCACCGCATCCAGCGTTGCCAGCCCCGCCTGTTGCATCCAGCTGTTGCCCGTATACATTCGGCGCATCGCAGACCGTTGGGCGGCTCCGTAATTCCAATGTCCGTAGAAACTGAAATCATCGGGGTTGCTCATTGCAATCGCTTCAGGCGCACCAATCAGCGAATCGGGTTGCAACGACCCTACTGACAATGCCGGAATGATAATATCATCAGGGATATTGGAAGCACTTTGCAAATGGCGGGTCAACCAGCCGGTGCTAAAGCCGCCCCCTGCCGTTGCCCCTTTTTCCATCAACGCCATCGCATCAAAGTGGCTACGGGTATCATTGTTCAACCCTGCCGCGTGGATAATCGCCAGTTTCTGGTCGGTCAGCAGGTCTACCAACGGAGCCATCGCGGGGTGCAACCCGAAATTGCCCGTTGCGCCCGCCATCGTCCCCACCTGAATACCGGGGGTCGTGCCACTGGTTGGAATCATAATATCGGGGCGGGCAGCTTCGTAATGCCCCCGGTCGTCCCCGTCCCACGGGGCAAGGACACTCAACCCATCGGTGCCGCCACGCAGGAAAATCACCACCAACATTTCTTGATTGCCCCCCGATTCGGGCGAACCAAAGGCAACATAATTCAGTTTCGCCCCGCTCATCGCGGCGATGGCGGCGGAACATCCCATTAAAAACTTACGACGTGAAACAGAAGCGGTCATAGAGGTTGCTCCTTTAGCGATATTGAAAATCGGGGGTCAGGGCGATTAAGCCGACCATGTGGGTCAAACGTTCCGCATTGTCCTCGTCCGTCAGGTCAATCGGGATATTCGCGCCCAATCCATCTGCCATGAAATTGATAATTTCGTCTCGATGGGATGGAAATTCCAGCTCCCGCCCCAATACCCGCGGAATCCAGTAATCCGCCAATGCGGTAGCACTTAGACTGGTACCGGGGGTATATAGCAGAATAATTTCAGTGATGTTCGGTACTTCGTTTACCCCGGTCATAATGCGGTTGGTTGCCCGCCACCGTTGCAACATCGGCATCGTGGTAGACCAATCCTCTTTCTCATCGGGGTAGCCGTTCGGCGCACGCCAGTTGAACGGGATATGCCCACTGGCGGAATACCACCACGGGTTATCACTGCCCGGTTCGTAATTTACGCCGATGGTCCGCAGAAAACTGATCAGGCTTTCAAAAGGACGTTTGATTTTTTCGCCCCATGCCATCTTAAATTCGGTGGAATTGAACAAAGCGCGGTAGACCTTGGTCAATTGGTCGGGGGCACTCACATTGGCGGTAAAAATTGCGGCAAGCGATTGCACCAACGATTCCGCTGGCGTGTCGCTAATAAAGCGGCGCACCAATTTGCGGGCAATATACCGCCCTGTTCCGGGATGGCTTGCCAACCGGTCATAAACATCGCGCCCATCTTTCAACGGGGGTTGGTTGGCGGGAATCGGTGGGACATTGGGCGGAAAGCCCAGTACAATTTTCTGAAAGCGGTCGTGCCACTCTTCACGATAATAAAACGTTCCTGTGTCAGGCGAACCACCGGTGCCGTCGCTCACCCGCCATCCTGTAAAACAACGGGAGGCTTCGTACACATCATTATCGCAATATCCGATAGGTACCCCGTTCTCATCGGTGGGGACTGATTCAGGAGCCACGACCCCGCGATAGTTTTCCGCGCCCAACGTATGCAATTCGAATAATTCGCGGGCGTAGTTTTCGTTCGGACCCGAATCAGAG
>CBKYSX010000337.1:0-5195 GCA_966690745.1 uncultured Ardenticatenales bacterium | reverse complement strand
AATATCGGTCGCCTCTATTTTTAAAGCTAAGTCAGAAATAATAGTCGAAAGAAACACTCCCCCTGCCAATCGGGGGATTGTCAGAGCCACCCCACCTACGCCACAATACAACTCCCCCCGATGTCCCGAGACAATGGAGGCACAAGATGCAAAGAAAACGAGTGTGGCTGTTTGGCGGGCTTGTAGTTGCCCTGATTTTAACGCTTGCCTGTGTGCGCCCGTCCGAAGCGGAGATCATACCGCAGGAAGAGGAAGCCATCGCACAGGGAGAGTGTCAGGTTTTCCCACCGGATAATATCTGGAATGCGCGGGTAGATACTCTGCCCGTTGACCCCCGTTCGGCTGATTATATTGATACCATCGGGCGTGGGCGCGGGCTTCACGCCGATTTCGGATCAGGTGAATGGGATGGCGGACCGATTGGAATTCCGTTTGACGAAGTAGACGGGAATCAACCTTTGGTGAATCTTGTATTTCACCCTGATGGGTGGCCCGAACAGAGCGAAACCGGACCTGCCCCTATCCCCCCGGATGCTCAAATTGAAGGGGGACCCGGCAGTGATGGCGACCGACACGTTTTGGTATTGGATCGGGAGAACTGCCAATTGTATGAACTCTACCGCGCCTTTCCGCAAGGCAACGGTGATTGGGAGGTTATGTCAAGTGCTTATTATGACTTAAATTCCCACGCGCTCCGCCCCGATGGGTGGACCTCCGCCGATGCGGCGGGTTTGCCAATTTATCCGGGGTTGGTGACCTTTGATGAGGTACAAAGCGGACGTATTGACCATGCGATTCGCTTCACCGCCCCGCAGACCCAACGGGCGTATGTCTGGCCCGCCCGCCATTACGCTTCGGACATCACCGACCCAAGTTACCCCCCGATGGGGCAACGGTTCCGCTTGAAAGCCAATTTTGACATTAGTGGCTATTCGCCGCAGGTGCAGGTAATTTTGCGGGCAATGAAGGAATACGGCATTATCCTCGCCGACAATGGCTCGGCGTGGTATATCTCCGGCGCACCCGATCCACGCTGGAACAATGATATGCTCCACGAATGGGACGATATTACGGGCGATGCCTTTGAAGCGGTGGATGTTTCCTCGCTGATGCTCCATCCCGATTCCGGACAGGTGCGCCCCACCGCCAGCTTCAAGCATTGGACGTATTTACCGATAGCGCGGAAGTAAAAACATGGACTATTCCGAATTTCAACACATTCTTTTTGAGCGGCGGGAACATGGCATTTTGTGGATGACCTTAAATCGTCCTGAAGTGCTGAACGCCGCCGACCGCCGCCTGCATACCGAGTTGGTGGAGGTGTGGAAAACAATTGACCGCGACCCTACCGTAAATGTGGCGGTGGTGACAGGCGCGGGGCGAGCATTTTCCGCCGGGGGCGATCTTAAATTGGTGGAGGATGCCTACCAAAACTACGATGAAATTCTGCGGATTCTGGATGAGGCGCGGGATTTGGTCTACAACATTCTGCACTGCGGCAAACCGATTATCTCTGCGATTAACGGTGCGGCAGTGGGGGCGGGGTTGGTGGTGGCATTGCTGGCGGATATTTCAATTGCCGCCGAGAACGCACGGCTTGCCGATGGACACGTTCGGATGGGCGTGGCGGCGGGCGACCATGCCGCCATCATCTGGCCCCTGTTGGTCGGCATGGCGAAATCGAAATACTATTTGATGACCAGCGATTTTGTGAGCGGCAAAGAGGCGGAACGAATGGGGTTGGTGAGCCTGTGTGTGCCGGATGGCGAAACGACCCAGAAGGCATGGGAAGTTGCCGTGAATCTCGCCACGGGTCCACGCCATGCGATTCGCTTTACCAAACGCGCCCTCAACCAATGGTTGCTCAATGCAGGACCGATTTTCGACCATTCCCTTGCCCTCGAAATGCTCAATTTCTTCGGGGCGGACATGATGGCGGGGGTAGGCGGCTTGCGGAAACGGGAACGCCCCGTCTATCCTTCCAGTTCGGAAGAAACGGACGAGAAGTGAGTATTGGGTATTGAGTATTGAGAAACGGCGACCTCACCCCCTAACCCCCTCTCCGATACGGAGAGGGGGAACACCCTTTGTTGTTTTCTCAATACTCAATACCCAATACTCCCTCTGCCCTCCCATAAATTAGAGGTGTTTTTTGTGATTCGACGGGATTACCTTTTACGGTTGATAGACCAGGCGGTGCGGCTGTTCCATGCGATTTTGGGGTTGGTGGATTTGCGCCGCTACCCCGAAGCTCTGGCGATGTTAAACGAGGGCTACCGTCAGTTTTTCGGCATGGATTCCGATACCATTATGCGCCTGCCCCTCAATTATCTCCGGGAGCAAATCGGCAATGATGCAGAAGGCACGCGCCTGATGGCAACCCTGCTGGAAACAGAGGGAGATGTGCTGATGCTGATGGAGCAGGAAGAGGCGGCGGTATTGCGCTGGCAACGGGGCATCACCCTCCTGATGGAAGCCGAAGCACAGGGATGGCTGATTGTTCTGCCCGAATTGCCCACCACTATTGATTCGCTTGCCACCCGTCTGCGCCCCTATACCCTCCCCGTTGACCTGACTGCCCACCTGTTCCGTTATTACGCCAAAACCGAAGCGTTCGCCCAGGCGGAAAATTACCTGTGGGAATGGCTGGATACAGGCGCGGGGGATGTGGAGGAAGGCAAACGTTTTTATGAAAGGTTGACGGTGTTGGAAGATGAGGTATTGGAACGTGGTGGCTTATCGCGGGCAGAGGTGGAGGCAGGGTATGTGGGGTTGGTGGGGAGGGGAGATAGATGAATCCCCACTCACAGTTCCGCTAAGCTCCACTGGGGGCTACCAGAGAGCTCAAGACTTTACGGCAAATCTTCGTGGTCGTTATCTCATTGGTAGCCGTGAGTGAAGCAATGCGGAACTCACGGGTCATAGGGGTAGAGGACGCACAACCCGTAACTTATAGATTAGCCAACATTGAAGATTGCTAATCTTCAATAATCTTTGCTATACTTTCGTCGGAGGAACTCAACTATGGTAACACTCAGTATCTCGCTACCCGATGAAATGCGGGAATGGATTGAAGGACAAGTTGCTACAGGCGATTATGCAAATATCAGCGATTATGTGCGTGATTTGATTCGCCATGACAAGCGCGAACGCGAGGCATTACGACTTGCTTTAATTGAAGGCGAGCAAAGCGGCATTAGTCCGCGTAAAGTGCCTGACATTATTGCTCATGCTAAGGCATCTCTGAAACATGGCTGATTATGTTCTTTCCGACTTAGCTGACCAAGATTTACTGGAAATTTATCTCTTTTCGTATGAGCGTTTTGGTGAAGCAAAAGCAGATGCCTATCTCACTGCCCTTCATGAACGCTTTTTGGCTCTGGCGGAAAGCCCTCGCATGGGTCGTAAAATTGACGCGATTCGACAAGGCTACTTTCGTTATGAGTATGTACGCCATACCATTTTTTACACAATACGAGAGCAAGGTGGTATTTTTGTAGTTCGAGTGCTACACCAACGCCAAGATGCAGAATCGAACCTACTATAACATCTCAGAGGCAAGTGGTAAGTTCCCCTCAAACCTTATTTACAATCTCATCTTATTCCACTTGCCGTTCGGGAACAAGCACTTCTTGCTTTTTGTGTAAAATCACCCACGATTTTTTACTATATTGTGAACGCTTAATACGAGTGGCAGTTTTGCCGCTGGCACCCCACCGGATGCCCTCCATCTCTCAGCGAGAGGTTTCCTTGCTACAGTTTGGGTTAGGTCACACCTCATAAGCACCAGGAGCACCAGGACATTTCCGCGTCTCCTCAGCGCAACACCCGCCCATCCCCTACCCGCCGCGTGATTTTAAGCGCGTCGAGATGTTCCAACAGGGCGATGGCATATTTACGGGAGGTATTGAAGCGATCCCGCACTGCCCCCGCCGTGATGTCCCCCTGTTCGGCGTAAAGATCGTGAACACCCTGCACCATTGCCTCATACCCGTCGCGCCCCAACAATACATCGGCACTAAGCCGCACCAAATCGCCCCGCGCCACCAGATAATTCAACAATTCCTCCCCTACCACTACCAGCGCATCGGTAGGGTTGGGTGGGGTGAAAGGCGCGGCGGCAAATTGAGATAAGAGGGTATCCACTGCCTGTTGTTGCGCGGGGGTCAATTGCACGTCCCAACCCATCGTCGCCACCCATGTGTCGCCCACTTGAATAAAGCCCTCTGCCGCCAATGCGTTCAGGAAGGCACTACTGCTTTTTGGTTTTAAGCCGAGTTTCGGAGCCACTTCTTCGCGGGGCAAGCCAAGGCGGAGCGGATAGGTTCGGTGATAGGCTTCTACCGATTGAAGCAATTGCTCCTGCCGCCGCGTCCAGCCCTGTGCGCTGAGCAGGGTTCCATCCTCTAAAGCGCGGACCCGCTTCTCTGTCATCGCGGAGGCAAGGGCGGCTTTGGCATCTGCCGCGCTCAACGGCAGTGCCGCCAACAGCTCCCGTTCGGTGGTGGGTTCGATTGCCCCCAGCTTCTGCGCCACCAACTCTACGGGCGACCCTTCCGCCAGCAAGCGAAAACGTTCCACTGTGTCGGCATGAAACCGCCGCCATCGTCCGCGGGGGGTCGCATCCAGCACACGTCCCCCTCCCAATGTCATTGACGGGGAAGCCTGCCGGATGATAAAGCGGTCATTGCGCGCCAGAGCGATGGGCGTATCAAAGCGGATTTGGGCAAAACCTTCCATGCCCGGCTCTAATTCCGCCGTGCCAATCAAACGGATGTGGGCGGGGCGTTGGGTCGCGCCGCTAAAAAATTCGATAGGTTGATTATGGCGCAAGGGACGGGGGGCATCGGGCAACAGCGAGAGGGTGACATCTACCAGACGGGAGGGGGTATAGGTGTGGGGGTGACAGAGTAAATCGCCGCGATGAATCTCATTCACTTCCCACCCGACGACATTCACTGCCAATCGTCGCCCCGGTGTGGCAACTTCGACTTTGGCACGGTTGGTTTGCAACCCCCGTATTCGCCCGATGCGTCCTTCGGGCAGAATCGCAATCTCATCCCCCACGCGCAGGGTTCCATCCAGCAGTGTGCCTGTTACCACTGTGCCGAAGCCCGCCATCGAAAAAACGCGATCTATCGAAAGGCGCGGTTTGCCGACATCGGGACGCGGGGTGCTGTCGGCAAGGGTAGCAG
>CBKYSX010000336.1:0-5200 GCA_966690745.1 uncultured Ardenticatenales bacterium | reverse complement strand
GACCCGGTGGAAGGGTCAGCCCTGGCGCGGGCGTTGCTGGAACACTTCCTGGAAAATGAGATTACGGCGGTAGTCGCCACCCACTACAGCGACCTAAAGGCGTATGCCCATAACACGCCTCATGTCAAAAACGCCTCGGTGGAATTTGACCTCGAAACCCTGCGCCCTACCTACAAATTGATGATTGGCTTACCGGGACGCTCTAATGCCCTGAACATTGCCGAACGGTTGGGCTTGCCCCCCGATATTCTGGAAAAAGCACGTTCCTTTGTTTCCGGCGACGACCAATCGGTGGATGCAATGTTGGCGGATATCAAACAGGCACAGGAATCGGCGCGGATGGATCGTCGCTTTGCGGAACAAGACCGCAAGGAACAGGAACAACTCCGCAACGAACTCCGCACCCGTCTGGCGGCGATTGAGGATGACCGTCGCACCGTCATTAACACCACCCGTGAGGAGGCAAAAGCCGATGTCGAAATTGTGCGGGAGCAATTGCGCCAGGTAACGCGCCAGTTGGAGCGGCTCAGCGCGACAGGCACAGGCAAAAAAGCCGAAGTGCAAGACCTGCGCGAATTGTTGCAAGGGGTGGAAGATACGCTGAAGCCGATTGCGCCGCCCCGCCCCGCCCGCACCAGCGATACCGTCGTGAATCGCCCCTTGCAGGTCGGGGATATTGTCTACGTGCCAAGCCTTGACCGCAACGGCGAAATTTTAGAGATGAGCGGCAGTGCGGCGGAGGTACAGGCAGGCAATTTCCGTTTGCGTGTCGCGTTGCGCGACCTTGAATTACGAACGCCCGTCCCCGAAAAAGCCAACGATTGGGCAGGCGGCAAAACGCGCCGCCAACGGGCGGATATTTCCTTGCCAATGGTGGAAAGCCCCGGCATGGAGATAGATGTGCGGGGTGAAATGGCGGAAGAGGCTCTGCAACGGGTCGAACGGTATCTGGATAACGCCTACCGAAGCGGCTTGCCCTTTGTGCGGATTGTACATGGCAAAGGGACCGGGGTTCTGCGCCGCACCATTCGTGAGTATCTGCGCCGCAACCCTACCGTGAAAGAGGCGCGGGATGGCGAATTGAACGAAGGGGGCGATGGCGTGACGGTAGTGCGGTTTAAGGATAATTAAGCACAGGCGAGGAATAAGAATTGCAGTTCTTATTCCTCGCTCCGATTTTGGATGCCGATGAACGAAAGTCCGACTCCCTCCCGGTTTGAATACACCATCGGTATGAACCAGAACGCGACGCTCGTATTGGTATTGAGCCTTGCTGTCATGGTGATTGCGGTTGCCATTACCATGGTTGTGATTGCCGATTCGTCCCCGGAACTCTGGTTCATACCATTGGTTTTGCTGGTTTCGGGCGGGATTGTTGCGCGGGTGATTAGCCAAACCTTCGTCACCTATACGATTGACGAAGAAGGGTTCTTAAAACACGGGCGGGGCGGCGTGAAGGAACGGGTATTAACGTGGCGGGATATTTCCGCCTTGAAACCACGCCGCAGTGGGGTCGAAGGGGTAGAGTTGGTAGATAATAAAGGGGCTGTTCCCGTAAAAATGTACGGGCAGTTACGGGGCTATGAGCATTTTGTTCAACTATTGCCCCGAATGCGCCCCGATTTGTGGGATTTCCAAACGACACGCACCTTCCAAAAAACGGGTCTATTTTTCGGTATGGGGCTATTGACATTGTTTTTTTCTTCTGTTCGGGGTATTTGCGGTAACGATTGGCGAAGTTGCGGCATCGTTTTTCTTTTTTGGGCTGGGTGCGGTTATGGTCTGGTTGCTGTGGCGAACCTCCTACCGTCTGGAAGTCCAGCCGGATGCCATCACCGTTAAAGCTCTCCAGGGAACCGCTCGACTAACCCCTGCGGATGTTCGCGCCATCACGTTACAACGTACCCAATATCGCAATACAATTTCGTATAATCCCACATTGGAACTCCATAACGGGAAGAAAGTGAACCTTGGCGGCTTTCACAGCATGACAGTAGATGTCTATGGTACGCTAATGCGTTGGTGGGAACGGGGACGGTAAACAAAAACTGGAACATGGCGAACAAGGATTGTTATGGCAAATGAAAGTTTGGAAGTGGTGCAAGTGGTGTGCTACTCCTGTAATGAAGCGGGCTATCACCCATATGCCTCTGAAAACGGATATACATTGGTGAAATGTAACGGATGCGGTTTGTTATATGTAAACCCACGTCCCACCGATGCGGCGATCTCGCAGGCACACCAATATGGGGAACATACCGATAAGAAACTGTATCTATCGGGTGCCTATGATAAGAGCATCATTTCCCGCTATCATCAGGTCTTACGCGACCTGTATGGAGATACGCTAAAAGAAAGCCCACGTTCATGGGTGGATGTGGGGTGTGGGTGGGGCGAATTTATTGAGGCATTAAACAGCTACAGTGGCGGACAAGTCAATACTATCGGGATCGAACCGAATCAGATGAAACGCACTTCCGCCCAACAACGGGGATTGAACGTTGATTATTTTGACCTTGACACCCATGATAAGCAGTACGATGTGTTGTCACTTTTGAATGTCTATTCCCACCTCACCGACCCGAAAATGATTTTGGGACAATGGCGGCGACTACTCCGTCCGGGGGGCGAATTTCTAATTGAAACCGGTGACACTGCTACCCTTTCGAGTAAAGATCACTATCGTCCATTGTTCTTGCCCGACCACCTCAGTTTTGCCTCTGAAGAAATTGTTTGCGGTATATTAGAAGAAATCGGTTTTGAAATCGTGGCGGTTCGTAAATATCAAACCTTCCGTCCCACCCCGATGCGTATCCTCAAAGAAGTCGTCAAATGGGCGTTACCGAATCGTCAATCCACTCTACGCTATCTCTTTAAAAATTACCCGACAGATATGTTTGTTCGGGCAAAATTGAAGGGTTCTTAAAATCAATTATGGCGGGTCGCCGTTTTTTGATAGGAGTTCTAAGAGGGTTGCCGCTGATAGTGGCAGGATATCTGCTACTGTTGGGTGTGATTCGTAGCGTTGGAATGTTGGCACTGCCCTATCAGGCGGAATACGGCGAAGGACCCGTTTTAGCGTGGGCACAGCAAATCGCCAATGCAACCCTCCCCTATAAACCAATCAACACGCCCCCCTATAATTTTTCGGTCTATACCCCGTTTTATCTCTTCCTCAGTGGCATACTGATTCCGCTTTTTCCCGACAATCCTTATTTCGGCGGGCGACTGATTTCCCTGATCAGTGCAGTGGGGTTGGGTGTGTTGATATGGTATGTGACGAACCGACAGGGACACCCCCCCCCCTCAGTAGCCGGTGGACACCCATCAGGTAGCGCATCCACGCGCTACCTTGCACTCCTTGCTGTCCTCCTCTGGCTTGTCAGCCCCTACGTTTATCGCTGGTCTACTTTCTACCGCCCCGATATGCTCGCCCTGTTCTGGAGCGCGTTGGGGATGACCATTCTCAATAATAAAAGACTCCCCCTTCCCCTCTCCGCAACGGAGAGGGGAAGGGGGTTGGGGGGATGGGGTGAGGGTATCGCCGCCCTCTGCTTTGTTCTCGCCTTCTTCACCAAACAATCCTTCTTTGCCGCGCCGCTTGCCGCCTTAATTTATCTGGTAGCGACAAAACAGTATCAAAGCGCGATTCGGTTAGGGGTAGCCGGGGCGGTGCTGGGCGGCATCGGTGCGGCGGGGCTGTATGCGGTATCGGGGTGGGCATTGGTGGAAAATCTGATTGCCGCCAACGCCAACCCTTTTTCATGGGAAGCCGTCTGGTTTTTCTGGTCGTGGTTTCTGGCAACCGTTCCGATTTTGATTTTGCTGGCACTGTGGACAGTGCGTCGCCGCGACAATTGGCTTTGGGGATTGTATTTGGGGATTGCCGTTATCGTTTCGCTTTCCATCGGAAAAGCAGGCGCGTGGGAAAACTATTTTCTGGAACCCCTCTGGATTTTGTGTGTCCTTGTCAGCCTTAGCACCCCCGCCTCCATGATAGAGAGAGGGGCAGAGGGGGTGAGGTTAACCCTCATCCTACTTCAACTCCTACTCTATCTACCGGGTTATGAAAGGTTGTCCCTTCAAGAAGAAATGACGTGGCTGGCGGGGGTAAGGACAGAGGGGGCGGCATTACAAGCGGCGGTAGCAGAATTTCCGCCGGAACTTCCTGTATACAGTGAACAGATGGGAGTACTGGCGGAAACGGGGCGCACCGTTCCCCTGCACTCGTTTGTCTATACCCAACTGGCGCGGCAAGGGTTATGGGATGAAACCACCCTTACCACCCGACTGGCAATCGGGGAAGGGGTGGTGATTCAACGGTTTGATGCCGTGAATGACCCGTTACAACGGGGACGCTGGACACAGGCAATGTTGGATGCCATTGAACGGGGCTATGGCTTCGATGAGCAAATCGGGGAATGGGTGCTTCGCCCCGCTACGGCACAAAACCGATTTTATCTTCCCGACAATCCTATTGCTTTGGAGAATGGCATCACCTTATTGAATTGGGAGGCGGAAAGTTGTGCAACAGGCAAAGATTGTAGGATAGGGGAGCGTGGCGTGGCACTATCGCCCAACGGTACGCTGACTGTTCACACATTATGGCAGAGTGCAAACAAACTGGAAACCCCGTTGAGTATTTCGGTAAAACTCTTCGACCCCGCCGGACAATTTATCACCCAACAGGATGGCACATTCCGCAACGGCTGGATGGGGGATGGCTGGATTGCCGGGGGGATTCTACGCGATATGCCCCGTACCCTATCCCTGCCCGCCGCCTTACCCGCAGGGGTTTATGAGGTGGAAGTCACCCTCTATGAAAGCGAATCGGGCGCACCCCTTGCCGTAACACGCCTCCCTTATTTCAAAGTACCCCCTACTCTTACCACCCCTCCCACACCCATATCCGTTGAACACGACTTTGCTTCCCGTTTTATGTTGGTGGGGCATACACCCATTCCCCCCACTATACAGGCGGGCGATAGGTTAACCCTCAATATGACCTATCAGGCGTTAGCGTGGGATGCAACCCGCTACACCACCTTTCTCCACCTCATCACCGCCGATAGAACGCTTGTCGGACAAACTGATTTTGAACCCCCCTACCCTCCTTCCGTGTGGAGCGCAGGCGAACACATCACCATTCCCTATACCCTCTCCTTGCCTACCGACGTGCCACTCGGAACCTATCGTCTGG
>CBKYSX010000335.1:0-5203 GCA_966690745.1 uncultured Ardenticatenales bacterium | reverse complement strand
ATTCAACCCACCTCTGACAGTGCCCGCCATGCTGACGAACACCTTTTTGTTATCGTCCATCAAGTCCATGAACTCTGGTTTAAGCAATTGCGCTGGGACATCCCCCGTCTAATCGCCGCCCTGCAAATGGATAACATTACGGTTGCTACATGGCTGATGCAAAGAGCCGTTGCTATTGCAAAACAATTCACACCCACGATGCGGATGTTGGACACCCTCGCCCCCGCCGATTTCTACGAATTTCGTGCGCCGCTGTCCCCTGCCAGTGGGACGGAAAGCTGGCAATGGCACGAAGTTGAAATCCTGATCGGGGCGCGGGATGAAGCGTTTCGTCGCCAATTAGAAGCGGAACTCTCCCCTAACACCCATGAAGGACTACAAACCCATGTCTGGACGGAACATCTGGCGGAATTATGGGAGTCCCCCTCGGTTGCCTCTGCCTTTGAGGAAATGTTGGCGCGACGGAACCTGACCGCCACCGATTTGTACACTGCCGCCCCTGCCTCTAACCCGCATGGCGATCTGATGCTTCTGGCGGAAACCATGCTGGATTTTGATTCTGAATTTCGTCTCTGGCGTTTCGCCCATGCCCGCACCGCCGAACGCACCATCGGCTCCAATCCGGGTACAGGCTTAACCACCGGGGTCAAATACCTGGACTACGCCGCTTTCCGCCGCTTGCCTTTCTTCCCTTCCCTTTTAGAAGCCCGAATGACCCTGTGGGAACAAAGAAATAAGAATTAAGAGTGAAGTATTTTCAATCTTAATTCTTCCCTCTTATCTCTTTTGGAAAGGTATTTCCATGATGGACACTGCACAACTCACCCGTGACCACACCCTTTTTTCATGGGTTCCACAGGCGGCGGCAAATCCGATTACGATGGATCGGGCAGAAGGCATCTATTTTTGGGATGAAGCAGGCAAACGCTACATAGATTTTGTCAGCCAGATCATGTGCGTAAATATCGGGCATGGCAACCGTAAAGTGATAGAGGCGATTCAGGCACAAACGGCTAAACTCAGTTATGCCGGACCCAACATGGCGACCAAAATCCGCGCCGAAGTGGGCGAAAAATTAACGCGAATTACCCCCGGCAATCTGGAAAAAGCCTTCTTCACCCTCGGCGGAGCCGAAGCCGTAGAAAACGCGATGAAAATGGCGCGAATGTATACAGGGCGGCAAAAAATCGTGACCCGCTATCGTTCCTATCACGGTGCAACGATGGGCGCGGCAACCGCCGGTGGCGACCCGCGCCGCCTTGCCACCGAACCCGGTGTCCCCTGGATTGTGCGCGTCCAAGACCCCTATCGCTATCGCTGTCAATTCTGCCGTGACCGCTCGGAATGTACATTGATGTGTGAAACCCACATCGAAGAAACCATCCTCTTTGAAGGACCCGAAAATGTCGCGGCGGTGCTGTTGGAAGGGTGGAGCGGTAGTAGCGGCATTATGATGTCCCCCCGCAACAAAGAATATTTCCAACGGCTCAAAACCTTCTGCGACCACCACGGGATTCTGATTATTGCCGACGAGGTGATGAGCGGTTTCGGGCGTACTGGCAAATGGTTTGGGATTGACCATGCCGAAATTGCCCCTGACATCATCTGTATGGCAAAAGGGCTGACCAGTGGCTATCTGCCGCTCGGTGCTACGGTCGTCAGTCGGGACATCGCCACCTATTTTGAAAACAAAACCCTCTGGACGGGTCTTACCTATTCCAGCCATCCCGTCTGTCTGGCGGCGGCAAGTGCCTGTATAGATGTCTACGAAGAAGAGGGCTTGATCGAAAATGCCGCCCGCTTACAGCCCGTTATGGAGCAAGAACTGGCGCAACTGGCAACCGACCACCCAACCGTCGGCGAGTGGCGGGGCATCGGCTTGTTCTATGTCATCGAATTGGTCAAAAATCGGGACAGCCGCGAACCGTTAAGTGCCTTCAATCAACCGTTTAGCGAGGCAATGGTGAAGGTCAATCAGGCATTGAAACGGCTCGGCTTATACACCTTCACCCGTTGGAACATGGTCTTTTGTGTCCCGCCCCTTATTATTACCGCCGACCAAATCCGTGAGGGCATGGCGTTGATTTCTGAAGCATTGAACGAAGCAGATTCCTATTACGAAAAGTAAGGAGTAAGGTGCATTTTCCCCTTACCTATTCCCTTTCATGGTTGATACTAACACACTCGAATTTCTTGCCGGTTTAGAGGCCGTCTGGCTCGCCTGTGGCATCACCGAAGCCGTCCAGATGGAAATGCAACAACAGGGTGCGACCAAACTGGACAAAGCCGACAACTCCCCCGTCACCATTGCCGATTTCGCCTCGCAAGCCATTACCTGTCGGCGTATTGGTGAAAGTTTGCCCCATGATTCCATCGTTGCCGAAGAAGACAGCGACGCATTACGCCAGCCTACGAATCAAACTGCCTTAGAACAAGTCGTCTTTTATGTCAATTCCGTGCGTGGTGAAGCCACCACTGAGCAGGTTTGCGAATGGATAGATAAAGGCAATGCCCCGGCACAAGGGCGTTACTGGGTATTAGACCCGATTGACGGAACCAAAGGCTTTTTGCGGGGCGAACAATACGCCATTGCACTTGCATTGATCGAAGAGGGCGAACCCCGATGGGCATTTTTGGGTTGCCCCAATTACGTAGGTTCAGATGGTACGACAGGGCGCATTTTTGTTGCCCAAAAGGGCAAGGGTGCCTATGAATACCGTACCAACCGCGCCTTTGTCCGCCCGGTTCAGGCGAGTACCACTACCGCTTTTCCGACAGCGAGAATGGCAGAAAGCGTCGAAGTCCTCCACAAACATCATGGGTTGGCACATCGCGTCAAAGTCGCGTTGGGAATGCGCCTTGACTCCCTGCTGATGGACAGTCAGGCAAAATACGCGGCGGTGGCAAGCGGCGATGCCGAAATTTATCTCCGCGCCCCCAACCCCCGCACCCCCGATTACCGCGAAAACATCTGGGATCATGCCGCCGGGTGGCTCCTTGTCCAGGAAGCGGGCGGTATCGTGACCGATATTCACGGCAACCCCCTTGATTGGGGGCATGGACGCAAACTAGAGCATAACATTGGCATCGTCGCCGCTCCCCCTGCCCTACATGGCACGGTGATTGACGTATTGCAACGGGAACTCGCCGATATGAAAAAATAGCATGAGGGTGAACCCGCCAGGTTTTTGTTCTTTTAGCACGGGTGCTTCAGCCCGTGCCACCCCCTACCAATATCGTCCCTATTCTCCTTTCCCGCTCCCTTTTCCTATTTCTCTCCCGCCTGCGCCCCCTTAGCGTAGGCTTTTTTTGTGTTCCCATCAGTCAAAGGTATACTCTTTGCTGACGCTGTGACTGAATATGAAATTCAGTCACAGCGTCAGCAAAGAGAAACTATGATGCAAGGCGATATGAATGCTCCCCCTGTAGCGGAAGCAACCTTACAATTTTCCGAACGGGAAGAACAGATTCTGGCAGTAGCAACCGAATTGTTGATCAAATGGGGCTACAAACGGGTAACGATGGACGACATTGCCCAATACGCGGGGGTGGGGAAAGGCACCCTGTACCTGCATTGGAAAAGTCGGGATGGCTTACTGCAAACCATCTTACTGCGCGAAATGTTGGATATTTGGCGTAATTTGATGGAACAGGTTCGCCATGACCCTTACGCCATCCGTTACAGCCGTTTGATGCGTACCCTGATGCTCAATGCCATGAATCGTCCGCTTGCTAAAGCAATCTTTACAGGGAATGCAGAAGTATTGGGGAAAATGGCAGGAAGCGGCAATCGTACATTAAAGAATCAACAACTCCTCAGTTCCAATCAATTCATTACCCTACTCCGTGAGTATGGCTTGCTCCGCACCGATGACCCAATTCCCCACCAGATCTACGCCATGCAAGCGGCAATCACCGGCTTTTTTCTATTAGACCCTGCACTTCTAGGAGAAGACAGACTTACCCTTGAAGAACGCGCTGATGTACTTGCACTCACCATTGAACGCCTATTCGAGCCGCCCACCCCACCCGATGATGAAACCATGGCAGAGGCGGGGGCAACCATGATGGAATGGATGGAAGGTGCCTGTAACCAATACGAGCGCATCATTCGCGGCTTTATGACCTAGCCGCCTACCCCACTAATGAGGTGACGTATGACGACTACAACCGTTGCCCAATCCAAAATTCCGGGTCCGCGTGGGCTTCCTTTTTTGAAAGGCAAAGCCAACCTTCCCAAGTTCTACCTTACATGGGCGACCTACTTGCGCGAACTGCATGAAACCTATGGCGATATCGTCGGGTTGGCAGAAGGCGACCCTTCGTGGGTATTCGTCTTTTCCCCCGCCCTAAACCATGACCTGCTCGCCAATCCGGAAACCTTTCGCAATGATGCGGGACCATTCGTCCGTCTACCAAAAGGAAGCCGTCTGGCAAAGTTATTTCTGAATAATCTTGCCGTGATGAACGGCGACCATCACAAACAGCAACGGCGGCTGATGCAACCCGCTTTTCATCGGCAACAAATTGCGGGCTACCATGATGATATGGTTGCCATGACTGAGGCAACCTTTGCAACATGGGAAATCGGGACAAAGCGGGATATGCTCTGGGAAATGAAACAATTAACCCAGCGTATTGCTGTAAAAACGCTATTCGGGACGTATGATGAAGCCGAAATCCAACGGGTTAGCCAACTGCTACGGGTCGTCAATCAGGTACCTTTGCTGGCAGTTTTCCCCTACGACCTCCCCGGCTCGCCTGTGCGCCGTATCTCCAAAACAATGGAGAAAATGGAGGAATACATCCTCGCCAAAATCGAGGAAAAACGTTCGACTCCTGAAGCCACAGATGTATTGGCGGCATTGGTTCATGCCCACGATGAAGATGGTACACGCCTCAGCGAAGATGAAATGATGGGGCACGCCCTTTCGCTGTTCATCGCCGGACACGAAACGACTTCCCACGCCCTAATATGGACTCTCCTTCTCCTGCATCAACACCCGGAGATTCATACCGCCTTATTGGATGAACTGGAAAGCAAGTTACAGGGGAACGCCCCGACCCTTGAACAACTAAATCAGTTGCCATTGCTGGAAGGGGTGGTAAAAGAAAGTCTACGCTTGTTGCCCCCCGCTCCGGTAGGGGTGCGCCTCGCCGCGCATGATTGTGAATTGGGAGGGTACGCCATTCATAACGGAGC